>CAZKXD010000059.1:0-5032 GCA_964556765.1 uncultured Candidatus Saccharibacteria bacterium
GGAAATACATATTTCGGAGCCCTTTTTAAATGGGATCTTGATAATAATTTTACCGGAACATGGGGGTCGGGTCTGGTCCAGCGTTTTGAAGCATATATGGCCGACCAAACAGGGACTACGGATGACCCGAAGCTCGTTGTGGAACATACGTATCCAGGACCAACGCTGTCAAATCTCCAATCGTCAGAAGTTACTTCTACATCAGCCGTAATCTCTTGGACAACGGATGATATTTCTGACAGCGAAGTTCTCTATGGTACCACGACACCGGTTTTAAACAGCAATCCTCTATTGACAAAAATTGACCCCGCGACGACCACAAATCACAATCTGACTTTAACCGGCCTTGATTCTAATACGACTTATTACTATATTGCATCCTCAACTAATGGTGTTGGTTATTCTTCAACAAGCACCCAACAATCTTTCGCAACGCTTGTGGGCTCAACGTTGTTTGCACATAAACCGCAAGATCAAGCGACCTCATCTCAAGCCGTGTTGTTCGTTGATGATGATTTGTCTATTGAACTGAATGCGAATACATCGTATGTTCTTACTGCCGCAGTTACAGCAAGCAGTACTTCTATAACGCCAGATATTCAGACAGCATTTGAAATACCATCAGGGGCATCAATGGCACTGACATTCGGGTCATTTGATGGGACTCAAAAAGTTGCTGGCTCCGGATTATTTTCAAGTAATACGACCACGGTATCAATAGATCTTCCGTCCACTGGATTGGTTGTTATGCAGATAGACGGTGTGGTGACAACGGGCGCTACGGCGGGTTTTGTAAAATTCAGAAATAAAAGTGTTCAAAGGGAGTTATATGCGTGCGGAGGAGATATAGAAGAATATTATTAAGCCAGGAACGAAAGCTGGGTTTCTGGATTGCTCTGCAGCGCCTTAAAAAATATGGACTTTAGATATGATTTTGGGCAAAAGATATTCTTTCAACGAGAGATCGGTTCTTGAGCTGGATGATATTCAGCAAAAAAGCATTAAGGCGTTTAAAAGCAAGAATTATTCTCTTCTAACGAAGAGGAATTGTTTTATTTGCGGAGAGGGCGAGTTTGAAACGTTATCAGAAAAAGACCGCTACGGGTTTCCGCTTACGATAGTTATCTGCGCTCACTGCGGGCTTGTGTTTTCCAACCCGTATTATGACGAGGCATCGCTTGCGCGATTTTATAATGAAGATTATCGCGGCATCTATAACGGATATGACAAAAAATTAAGTCGGCACGTTCTCGCTGATTTTTTTCACCGAAAGCAATTTAATAAAGGGCGGTACATATATAAATTCATACGAACGCATTATGGAGAAATAAAAAATAAAAAAGTCGCGGAGGTTGGCGCTGGCTCTGGCGGAATACTGTATTATTTTCAGAAACAAGGAAATGATGTTGTCGGCGTTGATTTCGGGGAGGATTATTTGGAGTTTGGGAAAAGTGAAGGAGTGAATTTATATTCAGGAGATATTACAGAACTGGAAAAAAGAAATATAAAAGTTGATATACTGATATATGCTGACGCGCTTGAGCATATTCCGGATATTCACGCGGAACTATCATATGCAAAAAAGATTTTAAATGATGATGGGATTATTTTTGTCAAACTTCCCTCGATAAAAAATCTTGAGCGCGCGTATCGCGGCGATTTTTTACGACAAATTCAAAATGCTCATATATTCTATTTTTCTTTGCAAACGCTCGTTAATCTTATGGCAAAAAACGGTTTTGAATTGATATACGGTAGTGAAGAAATCTGCGCGATGTTTAAAAAAGGGAACCCGAACCGACGCGCGGTAAACGATTATCACGCGATTAGACAATATCTTCTTGAAAGGGAAAATGAGCGGAAACGCTTAAAAACAGGGCGCGAAGAGCGGTGGCGGCGTGTAAAAAAACGGTTATCGGGATTCTTAAAAAAACGAACACTTTTGGCTTTTTTTATTGGTTATATAAAATATCAAAATCGCTGTAGAATTATAAATAAAATTATAAAACATATGACACCACGTATTTTGGCCATTATACCCGCTCGCGGCGGCTCAAAGAGTGTTCCAAAGAAAAACATAAAACCGCTTGGCGGAAAGCCGCTTTTGTATTATATGTTGAATGCCGCGCTCAAAAGCGCGCTTCTTACCAAGGTTGTTGTTTCTTCAGATAGCGACGAGATTTTAGCGGTGGCGGAGAAATATGGTGGAAAAGATATTTTATTAAAGCGTCCCAAAGAGCTTGCCGAAGACACCACACCGGACGTTCCTATGCTTCAACACGCGGTTTGGGAGATGGAAAAACGCGACGGAAAACAGTTTGATTATATTGTTCAACTTCATGTTACCACTCCATTTTTTACACCAACAGATGTAGATAACGCGCTCGCTATCCTTTTATCTCATCCCGAAGCGGATTCCGTGGTGAGCGTATACGAGCTTACCGATTTTTCTCCGCCTAAAATTAAAAAAATTGTTGACGGGAAACTGGCGCAATATTTTTCCGATACTGAAGAGTTAAGCACATCGCGCAGGCAGGATAGAGAACCGGCGTATAAACGGAATGCGGGACTCTATGCGTCAAAACGCACGGTCGTTATGGATGCGGGGAGAGTTTTTGGCGACGTGTGTATGCCGTATATTATGCCCGAAGAGCAGTCGGTAGATATAAATAATCAATTTGATTTTGTAATCGCGGAAGCTACTCTCGCGCGGCTGAAAGAGAGTAACAAATTTTAATGTATTATATATAGTGCGCGGCATTGTTATGAAAAAAACAAAAACAGAAGAACTTATAGAATCGGCATGTTTATATCCGACCGATACGGTAGAGGGCGCGCTTAACTTATTGGCGACCAATGACCCGCGGAAGACGCATATTCCCGCAGGTATTGTGCTGGTAATTAATAAACAAAACAAGCTTCTCGGCATTGCAACCGATGGAGACCTTCGCCGCGCTCTCTCAAATGGCATTTCGGTGTCAGAGCCGCTGTCGCGCGTTATGAACACCAATATGTTTTTTATTGAGGGGCCGCGCGAAAGCGGAGAGATTTTAAGATTGGCGATAGAAAAAATCCGCGAAGAGGGGTGGCACCGCGACCGTCTGAACAAAATACTTATCGTTGACAAAGAGCGGCGGATTGTGGACCTTGTTTCTTTTTATGATTTGTTGCAGGCAAACGATATGAGATTTAAGCGTATCGGGATCGTAGGGCTCGGATATGTCGGGCTTACGCTCGGACTCACGCTCGCGGGGCTTGGTTTTAAAGTTTTTGGATGCGACACGAATGAATCAATCGCCGCGGCGCTTAAAAAAGGCGAGTCGCCCTTTTTTGAAGACGGTATTGAAGAAAAACTTGATGACCATTACGGCAAAGATTTCTTTTACGTTTCCGACTTTCAGGGAAAAAATAATTGTGAAGTTTATTTTATTGCCGTGGGGACTCCGCTTGACGGCAGGGGCAGGCCGATTCTCTCATATTTGAAACAGGCGTCCTCGGATTTGGGAAAAGTTCTCAAGAAAAACGATACCGTTATTTTACGGTCAACCGTTCCTTTGGGGACGACACGCGGCGTGGTGGTGCCGATTCTTGAAAAAGTTTCAGGGCTTACGGCGGGAGAAGATTTTTTTGTCGTGTTTGCTCCCGAACGGACGATTGAGGGACAGGCGCTTAAGGAATTACGCACGCTTCCGCAGGTTATCGGCGGGCTTAACCGCGCCTCAAGCAATGTCGCGGCGAACATTTTTAATCTTATGACGGATTCGGTTTTTATCGTTGATTCCCTGGAAGAGGCGGAGGTGGTGAAGCTTATCAACAATACCTACCGCGACGTTACGTTCGCATTTTCTAATGAAGTCGCGTTGGTGTGCAAACAGTGGAACATTGATACGAATAAGGTGATTAATGCCGCGAATATGGGCTATGCGCGGAGCAATGTTCCAAAACCCTCACCCGGAGTCGGCGGTTATTGTCTGGAAAAAGACCCGCTCATTTTTTACGAAAGCGCGCAAAGAAAAGGGTACGACCCGTTGCTTTTTAAGCACGCGCGCACGGTGAGCGATACGATGGTTCGTTCGGTTGCGGAAAGGATAACAAATTTTTTGAAAAACAACGCGCGCGGCGATATGTCTCGTCATAAGATTTTTGTCATCGGATTTGCGTTTAAAGGAAATCCGCCGACATCCGATATGCGCGGCTCTACCACGGTTCATCTGATAAAATATCTGCAGAAAAAAAAGTGTAAAAATATCCACGGATATGACCCGCTTGTCGGCGACGACGCGATTCGCTCTCTCGGCGTAAACATATCGGGCAATCTCAAGAATGGATTTAAGGATGCGCGCGCCATTATCATAATGAACGACCATCCGGAATTCAAAACGATTGACGTTCGTCGGTTGCTGGGAGATGCCCGAAAGGATGTTTTGCTTTTTGACACATGGGCGCTGTATAACAAAGACGACATTTCCAGAATGGCGCATGTTGTATATGAACGGTTGTAATATTCATGGGCGCTCAACTTGGAGTCATCAATTTCGCATATGGCACGGGACCGTATCTTAGAACCGCGGAGCTGCTTATTGCGTTTAATGATGAACTGGAGGCGCGGGGGAAAGCGCGGATACCGTTTATTATTCCGTGGGTGTATGGTGAGAAACAGCGGTGCATTATGCGCGAAGAGTTTCAAGCGTTTGCGGCGGCGCACCCCGAAGAGATGCTTCTTGACAAAGAACTTGGAAATATTATCAAACGTGTTTTTTACGGCGATAATACATACGAAGAAGCGCTTCGCGTATGGGTTGATTCTTTTGAGTTAATTTCAGAGATGGCGCATACACACTTGAGCGGAATTATTTCTACGGAAACGCTCGGAGGAGATACCGTGGAAGTAAACGGAAAAGATATTGTTTTGGAAATCAATCGTTCGCCGCGTCTTCTCTATGGAGTTGCGCCCGCGTACTCCACGACATTCGGACATATCGCGGAAATTCTTGATGCGGCGCAGGGGATAGACCGGCGGGGTATTGATGTT
>CAZKXD010000059.1:5047-5297 GCA_964556765.1 uncultured Candidatus Saccharibacteria bacterium
GACATTATCCGCAAGGGCGTCAAGGTGGCGGAGCGCGTGGAGCGGATGCAGAAAATTTCAGCCATTTCGTATCCGGCGACATTTTCTTCATACTCGGGATATGTGCCGCGATATGGAAAAGAAATACTGGTTCCTCCCACGACTTCATCGCCGCGTCCGAATACGGAAGACATAAAAGAAGGTATTTTTGTCACCGTTACGGGCATACCGGGGCTTGAGCGACTATACCGAGAAGCGCGCGAATTGGGAC
>CAZKXD010000060.1:0-5077 GCA_964556765.1 uncultured Candidatus Saccharibacteria bacterium
ACATTGACCAAATTATCAAAACGATTAAAGCGTCGGCAGACACGGCGGCGGCGCACGCCAATTTGATAAAGATATTTAAATTTTCCGATGCGCAGGCGGCCGCGATTCTTGAAATGAAACTGCAGAAGCTGGCGGGGCTTGAACGAAAAAATATTGAGCTGGAGTTACAAGAGAAATTAAAACTCATTGAAGAGCTTGCCGCCATACTCGCAAGCGCAAAAAAAATTCTGGGCATTATAAAAAATGAACTGGGTGAAATCAAGAAAACATATGGCGATGTGCGGCGAACGCGCATTGTGAAAGGTGGTATCAAAATGCTTTCTATGGAAGATATTATTCCCGACGAAGAAACGGTCATTGTTTTGACGAAGGGCGGATATATTAAACGGACAAATCCGTCGGAATATCGGCGACAAAAACGCGGCGGTGTGGGAGTGCACGATTTGAATACCAAAGAAGAAGATTTTATCACCGCGCTCGTAACCGCGACAACGCATAATGACGCGCTCTTTTTCACCAACAAAGGAAAAGTGTATCAAACAAAAATATACGAGATACCGGAGGGGAAACGGGCGACGAAAGGAAAATCAATTATGAATTTTCTCCCGCTTTCTCAAGGAGAGGAAATTACCTCGGTTCTCGCGCTCTCAAAAGTTTCTCGGGAAATCAAAGATTTGTCTTTATGTATGATAACCAGAAAAGGGGTCGTCAAAAAAGTTTCGGCGCAGAGCTTTCTTGATGTTCGCCAAAGCGGCATTATCGCGCTCACACTGAAAAAAGACGACGCGCTTCTCTCGGTTGTGTTTGTGGAAAAAGGCGATACGGTAGCGCTTTCGTCCGCGAAAGGACAGGCGATTCGTTTCAAAGAATCCGACTTGCGTCTTATGGGACGCACCGCCGCGGGGGTTCGCGGTATGCGATTGCGTGCGGGAGATGAAGTGGTAGGAGCCGACGTGGTGCGCGCGCGGTTTAAGGAACCATATTTGCTTTCTGTTTCAGAAAAAGGATATGGAAAACGCACGCCGCTTAAGGAATACAAGATACAAAAACGAGGAGGCTCCGGCATAAAAACGGCAAAAATTACCGATAAAACGGGCCGGCTTATTGTCGCAAAAGTGGTGACTGACGAGGAGCATGAGGAAATCGTCATTATTTCAAAACAAAGCCAGGTTATACGCGTTTCGCTCAACGAAATTCCTTCACTCGGGCGGCAGACGCAAGGCGTGCGCGTTATGAAACTGCGCGACAAAGACTCAATCGCAACATTTATTTGTTTATAGTGTGCATTACGAACAATGAATCATGAGTTAGAAAGATGGTACAATATGTATATTCTTAATTCATAATTCCTGATTCTTAATTCATATGTTTAAAGATCCCGAACGCGTATTAGACCAGTTGGTGCTCGGAAGCGGGCGGATTGTCGCAGACTTCGGAGTGGGGAGCGGCGCGTATGCGCTTTCCGCCTCACGGCGAGTCGGGGACATGGGGAGAGTCTATGCGATTGACATACAAAAAGACTTGCTTCAGAGGTTAAAAAATACAGCCGCGGGAGCGCGCGCGCGGAATATTGATATTATCTGGGGAAATGTTGAACGCGATAACGGAAGTGGCATTAAGGACGGTATCGTTGACGTCGTCATCATTTCCAATGTTTTGTTTCAAACAGAGGACAAACCGGCGGTTGCCAAAGAGGCATATCGTATTTTAAAAAATGGCGGGCGCGCGCTGGTGATTGATTGGAAAGAAGCGGGAGGGACGCTTGGCCCGTCTTCGGGGCATATTGTATCGCAAGAAAGCGCGCGCGCGGTTTTTGAAGATGCGCGATTTGTGCACGAGCGCGACATTGATGCCGGAGCGCATCATTATGGTATGATATTTAGGAAAACATAATTCCCAATTCCCAATTCCTAAACCCCTATGTCTAACGTAACTCCATTTCAGGTAATTCTTCTCGGCTTTTTCGGCGTTGCGCTTGTGTTTGCGGTATTGGTTTTTTCGGGAATAATTCCTCTTTTTAACAAAGCTCCTGACGGCGTGGCGGGCGAGGTGGTATTGTGGGGCACGTTTCCTTCTCAATTTTTTCGCGACCCCATTTTAGAGTTAAACAGAAACGCGAACGGACTTTGGAACATCACATATATTCAAAAAGAAGCAAGCACTTTTGATACCGAACTCGTGGAGGCGCTCGCAAGCGGACGCGGCCCCGACGCGCTACTGTTGTCGCACGACTTAATTATGCGTCATCGCGACAAAGTTTTTCCAATACCGTATGAAAGTATTTCCAAGCGCGTGTTTCTGGATACGTTTATTGAAGAAGGAGAACTTTTTTTAAGCAGTGATGGAGCGCTTGCGTTTCCGGCGACGGTTGATCCGCTCGTAATGTATGTGAATCGCGACATTTTTTCGGGGGCGGGGATATCGCAATATCCGACCGTGTGGGATGAATTTTTTACGCTCGCGCTTGACCTAACCAAAATAGATGCCGCTCGCAATATTACGCAAAGCTCCGTCGCGCTCGGAGAGTTCGGCAACATCATGAACGCAAAAGAAATACTCTCTCTGCTTATTATGCAAGCGGGAAATCCGATAATTTCCGTTTCGGACGAGGGCGTGATTTCATCAGTCCTTGAAAATCGCGGCGATACGGCCGTGTCGCCGGCGGAATCATCGGTTCGTTTTTATACAGAATTTTCAAATCCGGCAAAGTCCGCGTATTCGTGGAATCGCGCGCTTCCCGACTCAAAAGATATGTTTCTTGCGGGCGACTTGGCGGTTTATTTTGGATTTGCGAGCGAGTTTTCCGACATGCGCGCGAAAAGTCCGCACCTCAATTTTGATATCGCGATGATTCCTCAAATTCGGGACTCGATAAAAAAAACAACATATGCGCGGATGACGGGATATTCGGTTTTGAAACAGGCGCGCAATCCTGAAACCGCTTTTTATATCATATCGCTGATGTCGGGGGCTGATTTTGTGAAAAGCGTGTCTGACGTGAGCGCGTTGCCTCCCGTACGAAGAGATGTGCTCGCGCGTGTCCCCGCTGACGCATCGGGAAGCGTGCTGTATTCCTCGGCGCTTATTTCGCGTGCGTGGCTTGACCCGAATCCTCCGCAAACCGGCGTCATTTTTGGGCGTATGATAGATTCCGTTATATCGGGGCGAGAGCGCGTGAGCGAGGCAGTCACGCGCGCATCGCGGGACATAGGCGCGCTGTTGCCGCAATGAAGGCGAATTGGGAATTAGGAATTGGGAATCAGGAATTGGGAATAAGGAATTAGGAATAAGGAATTGGGAATATGAGTTATTTTATTTTAAAAAAATCAGTCATTTTGTTTCTTGTGTGCGTGCCCATCGCGTTTTTGTTTTTAAGTATGTTTTCGGTTGCAGGCGCGCAAGGCATTATTCCTTGCGAAGGTTCCGGTTGTAATTTTGAGAAATTCATACTGCTTATTCAAAACGTCATTGATTTTTTGATTGTAACCATCGGCATTCCGCTTGCGATGATTTTGTTTGCATATGCGGGGTGGCTGTATATGTCCGCGGGCGGGGATACGGGCAAAATTAGTAAGGGCCATGATATATTCAAGAGCGTCATTATTGGTTTGGCGCTTGCGCTTGCGGCGTGGCTTATCGTGCACACCATTGTATTTGCGCTTAAAAGTTCGGAGTTTCCTCTCCAGTTTCTTTTCATTTAACAATTTTGACGAAAAAGCGGCGTGACGACAAACCGCCTGTTTGTGAAATGCGGGTGTATCATTATCCCCACCACACTATTCTTGCTTATAGCGGTGCGATATAATGTAAAAATGGGAACAAAAGCTTTTATTTTTTCGGCAATGGGCGCAATGGCGCTCCCCATTTTCTTTTTGTTTCCATACGCGATTCCCGTTGCCGCAGAAACGGGCGACAACGATGGCGCCGCGGTATCGGATGCGGTGGTTAGCAAAGATACTATGCAGGACACTGCCGCGGTGCAGTTAATAAATCCCATTAATTACAACTCGCTCAAAGAATTAGTTACTGCTATTATTGATGTGATTATCCAGATTGCCGTGCCGATTGCCGCATTATTTCTTATTTACTCGGGATATTTATTTGTTTCCGCGCGTGGCAGTGAGGATGATTTAAAGAAAGCAAAGTCCATATTTTTATGGACGCTTGTCGGCATTGCGGTTTTGCTTGGCGCAAAATTGCTTTCTGGCGTTATTGAGGGAACGATTGACCAAATTAGAGGTCGCGTATGATGTGTATGATGCGCAGAACGGGTGTTTCAATATGATTCCAGATGTAAAAAACAAAGAAAAAATGAGAAAAATCAGACGCGGTGTTGTTTGGGCGCTTTCGTTTGTGCCGATTATGCCGATCTTTGCATTTGCGGCGACGCCGCGAACGCTCATAGATTTGATTGATTTTTTTGTAAAGATATTAAACGCGCTCGTGCCGCTTTTGTTCGGCATCGCGCTTATTGGTTTTCTGTGGGGGGTTGCCCAGTTTATTTTGCAGGCGGACAATGAAGAAAAACGAAAAGAAGGAAGGCAAATAATGATGTGGGGCATTGTTGGACTTTTTGCAATGACCGCCGTATGGGGGCTTGTGCTCTTGCTCGGAGAAACATTCGGCATTCGGTTTCTTGAACGTTTGCCGACAGGGGGAAGGAGCGCGCTTCCCACTCAACAAGAATTACTTACGCGAGTTTAATTAAAGTACATAGATAGTGATGAGAACATGGTCGTATTTTTTAACATTTTAATAATTAACAATATCCGGTCAGAATATATATGAAAAAAATTATTACCGCCGCCGGTCTCTGGTCACTGCCGCTCTTCGCGCTCGCGCAAAATCCATTCCTTACGATTTTGGGAAAGGTGAAGCAATTGCTTGACGCGGTCATTCCGATTGCGATTACGATTGCCCTCATCTACTTTATCTGGGGTGTTGCGAAATATGTTGCCTCATCCGACGATGAAGGAAAAGAATCCGCGCGCAACGTGATGATCTACGGCACCATCGGATTATTCTTTATCGTGTCTGTGTGGGGAATCGTGCTTCTGCTTCAGCAGTTTACGGGGAC
>CAZKXD010000061.1:0-4987 GCA_964556765.1 uncultured Candidatus Saccharibacteria bacterium
GCCGCCCGTGGGGTAAGATTGTTATGCATACATCGCATATATGGCAACGGCCATGGCGATGTAAAAAAACACATTCGCCGTCATATATATATTCTTGTGTTCTCCGGCGCAGATGACGGCGGCGGCGGCGATGGCGACGGCGGCGGCGGCGAGGGCGGCGACGGCGGCGGCGGCGATGGCGGCGGTGACGGTGGTGACGGCGGCGAAGGCGGCGAGGGCGGCGACGACGGCGATGGTGGCGACGACGGCGAAGGCGACGACGATGGCGGCGTTCTCACTTTTTTCTCTTTCGCGAATAACACATTTGAAACAATCATCGCAAAAATAGCAACAAGCGCAAAAATGAAAAACCAATTGAACAACGCTTTCGTCGTTATAACTCCTGCGTTTGTGACTACAACAATTTCCCCGAGGGTTTTATTGTAAATGATTGCTTTGTCTGCAATCGTCTTAACCGACTGCGTGAACAAGCCAGTCATTGTAGACTCAACGTGTCCCTTGACCATAATGGGCGTGCCGGGGTTTTGGTACGCCTCTTTCCACGCATCACCGAACATGAGCGCTTCGTTCGAGACCGACACGCCGGTCGGCGCCCACATTTTTGTCGATGTATAAATTGACTCGCGGTCATATGAGTGGTATCGTCGGGGTAGATGAAAGAGGCATGTGGGTGAAGTCGTGTCTTCAAAAAAACCCGCAAAAGAGAGACAAAAACAAAGAAAACCGCCCGTTATTACTCCATCGGGTGAAACCATTGAAAAAACATTGAACGCGCAGACTGTTGCGGTTTCTGGTTTTTATAGACCCAAGTGGTCTTCAGGCGCGGCGGTTCCTCCTATTTTTCACGCCACTACGTTTGTTTCTCCGACGGCCAAAGATGCCGAAGGGGCATTCGCAAATCTTATCGGAAGCGGTTCTGAAAATGTGTATGGGCGACACAATACTCCAAACGGCGAAATTTTTGAGCATCGTCTTGCGGGCGCATGGGACAAGGCGGAAGCATGCGCGTCGTTTGCAAGCGGTATGGCGGCAATAGACGCTGTTCTGCGTGAGTTTGTGAGAAGGGGAGATATCGTCTTACATGGTGAGCCGGTGTATGGATGCACCGATGACTTGTTCAGAAGTGGTTTGGTGAAGGACATTGATATTATCCCCGTTGGATTTTCTCATACGGATTTGGATAATCCAAAAGAGATTATCAAGCGCGTGATGAGCGCTCGCATACAAGGGCGGGTGAATCGCGTCGCGGCCATTTTTGTAGAAACTCCTTCAAACCCCTTGCTTACTATGTTTGATATCGCGGTATGTGCGGATATGGCGAGGAGAATTGAAGCATCGTTTGGCTATCGCCCCCTCGTTATTGTGGACAATACGTTTAATGGTCCCGTTGGTCAGCAGCCGCTGAAACACGGCGCCGATTTGGTTGTGTATTCGTGCACAAAATATATCGGCGGGCACAGCAACGCGATGGGTGGCGCCGTTCTCGGATCCACAGAGCACATAAACAGGATTAAAGCGCGCCGAATGCTTACGGGCGGCGTGCTTAGTCCTGAATCCGCGTCTCGATTTTTGGATGGTTTGTCTACGGTGCAACTAAGGATGATCAAGCAATCAGAAAATGCTCAGAGAATTGCGGAACAGTTGGCGCGTTTTGGGAAAAAAATAAAGGCGGTGTATTATCCCGGATTGCTTACTGAAGGTTCTCAATATGATGTGTATCGGAGGCAGTGTAGTATTTCCGGAGGGATGCTTTCGTTCAAGGTTCGCGGCGGCAAACGAGGGGCGTTCCGTTTTTTGGACACGCTTTGGCTCATTAAGTTAGCGGTTAGTCTGGGAGGGGTTGAATCGTTGATTGAGCATCCGGCATCCACCTCGCACGCGCGTATTTCCAAGGAAGTTCGCGCAAAGGTGGGAATCACCGACGATTTGGTTCGCTTGTCTGTTGGCATTGAGGAGTGTGATGACCTTATGCGGGATATTGAGGGCGCGCTCGACGCAGTGTAGCAGGCACATATATGACTCCGGATAGTCCCGGAGTTTTTCTTTAATTATATGAAAGCTCGCAGGATTTGGGTATTTCGTGTATATTCAATATGTGTTGATACACAAAGAGATGTTTGGTACAAGAGCAGAAGCTATAAAAAGGGAAAAGGAATTAAAATCTGGACAGGGAAGAAAGTGGACAAAAGAAAATTTTTTTAACGGGCTGTAGTATACCGGTAGTACGTCTGCTTTGGGAGCAGATAGACTGGGTTCGATTCCCAGCAGCCCGAATGACTTGTGGTGAGCGGCTTGTTCTGAGCAAGGCCGAAGGAGGCCGAAGGAAGTCGAACCACCTTACTCGCGTCGGGAAGTACTTGTTTTTTATATTGAAAATTTCAAACAATGCGGGTACTATACACATAGACGTGCGATGTGTGGAGGTTGCAACGGTATGTGCGGACTTGTCGGGATGGTAAGCCGCGACGCAGACGTTGCCCCGTTTTTGTATATTGGGCTTGGTCAATTACAACATCGCGGAAAAGAAGGCGCCGGAATGGTGACCGCGCATCTCGGCTACATCGGACCTCCCATACGAGGAATGGGCGAAGTTATGCAAGTGTGTCGCGCATCGGATTTGGAAAGAATATCCGGCACGATGGGTATTGGGCACGTGTGGTATGGGACAGCGGGAGCGGGCGGTTCGTCGAATGTTCAACCAATTGAAGGAACATTCCGCGGGCATACATTCTATCTCGCGCATAATGGAAATCTTGTCAACACAAAAGAATTGCGTGCCGCTACGAATTGTCGTGACGTACGCGTTTCCGATACGCGTCTTGTCGTTCAGATGATTTCTCAATCAACGGCGCAGACATTTGAAGACGCGCTCGTTGAGGTCGTTCAAAAATTACGCGGTTCTTTTAATTTTCTTATTCTCTTTGACAGTACGATTTATGCCGTAACGGATCGTTTCGGATTTCATCCGCTTCAGTTTGGGACGCGCGGAGAAGATTTTGTGATTGCCTCGGAATCATGCGTGTTTGATCACATCGGCGCTTGCTTTGTACGCGATATTAAGCCGGGGGAAATTGTCAGCATACGCCACGAAGGCGTCTCGTCGTTTTTCTGGACAAAGGATGTGCGGTTGCGGTTTGATATTTTTGAATTTGTATATTTTGCGCGGCCTGACAGCGTGCTTTATGGCGTTGAGGTGGGCAGCGCGCGGCGCGCCATTGGGATGAATTTGGCGGACGAGCATCCGATATTTGATGCTGATGTTGTTGTGCCGATCGCGGATTCCGGCGCGGAAGCGGGACTTGGATACGCGCGCGGCATGCGCGCGCAGAAATTGCCCATTGAATTTGACCCGTACGCGCTTCTGCGTTCCCACGCGGTGAGCAGGACATTTATTGAGCCCGTTCAAGAAAGACGAAGTAAGGAAGTGCATTTGAAATTCAATCCGCGCCGCACCTTGCTTAAAGGAAAGCGAATCGTGCTTGTGGACGATTCTCTCGTGCGCGGCACCACTCTGCCGGAAATTGCGCGGCGGGTAAAAGAATGCGGCGCGCAATCTGTTTCCGCGGTTATCGCGTCGCCTATGTATGGTTATCCAGATGTGTATGGCGTTGATACCTATCGCGTTTCCGGAGAGCTTCTCGCGAAACGATTGTCTATGGACAAGGAGCGCATACGGGCGCATTGCGGTCTCGCGCATTTGGAGTATGTAAGTATTCGGGGAATGATGTGCGGAGTTTTAAGCGCGAGGAATGAGGAATCTCCCCTCTGGTTTGACACATTTTATCTTGGTCCGTTTATTGGAGAATATCCTGACGGAAAAGGAGATTACGCGTAACGACAATGTTATATATCAACATAATCCTATACGCAACGCACAAGCCGCTTACGCGGCTTTTTTGTGTTTCAAAATTTGGTAGAATACATTGATACTATGAAACTTATTTCGTGGAACGTGAACGGACTGCGGTCGGTGCATCGCGGCGGATACTGGAAAGATTTTTTGAAAATCAACCCGGACATTTTTTGTTTGCAAGAAACAAAAGCATCTCCCGAACAATTGCCCGACGATGCGCGAGAAGTTCCCGGATATCATTCTTTTTTTTCTTCATCTAAACTGCGGAAAGGATATAGTGGCGTGGCGTTGTATAGCAAGCGAAAACCGGATGCCGTGGAATACGGTATGGGCATTAAAAAATTTGATGATGAGGGGCGGCTTGTCGCGGCGTATTTCAAAGAGTTTGTTCTTTTTAATGTGTATTTTCCAAACGGCGGCGGGGGACCGGAACGCCTCCGATACAAACTTGATTTTTATGATGCGTTTCTTGAGCACATTGAGAAATTGCGCAAAACGGGGCGCGCGGTTATTTTTTGCGGAGATGTAAACACCGCGCACGAAGCGATTGACCTTGCGCGGCCAAAAGAAAATGAACACAACACCGGATTTCTTCCCGAAGAACGCGCGTGGCTTGATGAGGTGGCGCGTCTCGGATACACAGATACCTTTCGTTATCTGTATCCGCGCACAGAAGACGCGTATTCATATTGGGATATGAAAACGCGCGCGCGCGAACGGAACGTCGGCTGGCGCATAGACTATTTTTTCATAAGTTCCGATATGTTGAGAAAATTACGAGAAGCGTTTATTTTGCCGGATGTTTTAGGGTCGGACCACTCTCCCGTCGGCATTATTCTTGATGGCGTCTAAAAAAAAGATTTCTCAATTTCAAAAGACGATTTGGAATTATTACGCAATGCGCGGAAGAAATCTCCCGTGGCGTTTCGAAAAAGACTCGTATCGCATTTTGGTTTCCGAGATAATGCTTCAGCAAACGCAAGTTTCACGCGCACTTCAGAAATATCCTCGTCCAGACTTGTGGGACGTTCTTTCAAAACCGCCGCCACACCCCCTCTGGCGGAAATCCCAGCGCCCACTCCCCGAGACCCTTGCCCGCCTCTCATACCGAAGACCGGCCGACGGCAGAGATTT
>CAZKXD010000062.1:0-2053 GCA_964556765.1 uncultured Candidatus Saccharibacteria bacterium
TCAAATTAAGGATCGAACCGTACTTTTTGAGCCACGCGGAGCGTGGCGAATCCTTATGAATTCAGGATTTTGTGGGGGGAATGCAAAAGCGCCGCCGCTTCGCGGCGGCTCCTTTGGGGTTTCCGAAACGGATTTCGGATTTTTGCGGAGGGTGAGAGATTCGAACTCTCGGAGACTTGCGCCTCACACGCTTTCCAAGCGTGCGCACTAGACCGCTATGCGAACCCTCCATGAATATATTATGTGTATCATAAAAAACACCAAAACAAAAAGACGCCCCTCGCGAAGAAGCGTCTGATTTTTAACTTTTGTCGCGCCCCGTTACGCCTCTCCCTGTTCCAGCCGTTCAATTCGTTTTTCTATTGTGGGATGCGACGCGAAAAATTTTAATATGCCAAACACGCGAAGCAGTATTACGACAATGATCTTACTCGACCACTTTTCTCTTTTCGCAATCAACACGCTACCGTCTTTTAACAACTGAATGTGACGCAACGCGCGTATTACACCCTGCCTGTCTCCCGTCAATTCGGCAGACAATCGGTCAGCGGAAAATTCCTGATGCCGACACAATATGGAATATGCGTAAAAAGCGATACCATGCAGTAGCGCGTATGCGCCAAACGCAATAGATGGAATGGACGCTATTTCAGGAGAGATAAAAACGCCATATATAAAAGCCAGCAATAAACTGATACGAACCGATAATCTTAAACCCCAAATCGCAGACACGCAATAAAATCTGTTTATCACATCTCCATGCTTTATGTGCGCAATTTCATGGGCGAGCGCGACGGTTCTCTCCTCATAAGAAAGATCAAAAAAGTTTTGCTCATTGATAAAAATCACCGAGCGACCATCCAGTGAACCTCTCGTACCCGTAAAAAGAACGCCTATCGTTTCATCAGAAGTATATTCTATAATCGGCCTTGCAATCTCCGCCTTTTGAGAAAGCGCCACAAGCGTATCAAAAATCATTTTGTATGATAACCCATTAAGCGAGTTTACTCCAAAGGGCGCCGTATCGCGCTCGAGCTTGTTCATCTCTTGCGCACCCGCCAATAAAACAAAATAGAAATGCAATATCGCGAGAAGCGTCGGGATGGCAAAAAAAAGCAATGCCAACAATGCTGCGGTCGCGGAATCACCCATACCCGCATCCTTTCTGTGTCAACGCGACAATTTTTAATCGCCGCACATTATCTAAACATAGATAAGCATACCCTTTGGCATTCGTCAAGCGGCCGCGGCGGCACACGGTGTTTGTGTGGAAAAATTACAAAAGACAAAAGAAAAGGCGGCCGTACGCAACGAGCCGCCCAAGGTTTGGGGATTCCGACCCCAAAATTTTTTATTTTTTATTACTACCCGCAGTGTCGTCAGCTTCCTCCCCAACCTGCGGGATGCGCCGCCACGGAAACTGTCGCCGGCCCTTCCACGACCTCCGTGCCTGTCGGCGACTTAGCCCCATGTCAAAACCATCACCGACCGATGACCCTGCCCACAGGCGCGAGCTAGGGTCATTCTTCACCCCACTCTGCGAGGGCAGGGCGGGGCAAAACGACCAGCCATGACCCTCCTCCGGCGAGGTCGTCTGGGGGGATGTTGCTGCCTCGCATCCCTTTTGCGAGTCGAAACCGTCACCGACCGACGACCCCGCCCACAGGCGCGAGTCGGGGTCGTTCTTCATCCCGCCCTGCCCTCGCAGAGCGGGACAAAACGACCAGCCGCGGTCCCCCTCCGGCGAGGTCGAGGTCGTCTGGGGATGTTGCTGCCTCGCATCCCTTTTGCGAGGCGAGCCGACGGCGATCTCCCTGACAAAAACCGCCAGCCCGCCGACCTTCTCCTTTCAGTCAACTATAATTTAATTATATCACCTTTAAGTATAAAAGTCAATAGCCCGCAATGCGGGCATTCTTGAACAAATTTAACGAAAACTCATACTGCACTGTCTTCGCGCAAGGCGCGTATTCTGTCCGCCATCGGCGGATGGGTCATAAACATCGTGTTGATTTTATCAGCCATATTTTTCGTATGCCCCGACAACGGGGCG
>CAZKXD010000062.1:2084-4978 GCA_964556765.1 uncultured Candidatus Saccharibacteria bacterium
CCCCTCCGGATACCGCGTGAGCAATGCGCCGGAAGCATCCGCTAAAAATTCCCGTTTTCGCGAAACGGCAAGATGTATCAACTTTGCCGCGAGTGGCGCCAAAATCGCAACCAAAATCCCTATGATGATTATAATCGCTCCCCCGCGGTCTCTTCCGTTTCCGCCAAAAAATGTCATCCGAAGAAATATATCAGCGAGAATCGCGACAAAGCCGACGAGCACCACCGCCACGGTGGAAACCAGCATATCCCGATTACCCACATGCGACAATTCGTGCGCGAGAACGCCTTCAAGCTCGCTCCGATTAAGCAAATTCAAAATGCCGCTCGTTACCGCAACCGCCGCGTGGCGCGGGTCGCGTCCGGTTGCAAACGCATTCGGCGCGGAATCTTCCACGATATATAATTTCGGCATTGGAAGTCCCGCGGTGATGGAAAGATTTTCTACAATATTCCACAGTTCCCGATGCGTGTCGCGCGACGCGGGTTTTGCCCCCGTCATTTTAATCACCAGCTTGTCGGAATACCAATAACTTATCACATTCATAAGCATCGCGATTCCCGCGACCGCATACAAAATAAAAGAATTGCCGAAGTACCAGCTTGCCGCCCATCCAAGCGCAATCACCGACACCAAAAACCCAGCCATCAAAAACCAGGTTTTCCGTATATTTCTATCCCGATGGGTGTATATGCTTGCCACAATAGTTAGAATTATGAATTAGGAATTAGGAATTATGAATAAAGACGCAATCATTTATTTGATTCTCCAATTCGTGATTCTTTACTTCATGACTAGAAATTTACTTTCACGGGCTCTTTGGCGGCATCCTCTCCCAACTCAAAGAAATCTGATTTTCTAAAGTGGAACATACCGGCGATGACATTTGCCGGAAATGATTCAATTTTTGTATTCAGGTCGCGCGTGTTTGTGTTATAAAAACGGCGAGCCGCCTGAATTTTATTTTCCGTATCGGAGAGCTCCCGCTGAAGCTCTACGAAATTTTCATTTGCCTTAAGGTTGGGATAATTCTCCGCAACCGCGAAAAGCGATTTTAACGCGCCGGTAAGCATATTTTCGCTTTGCTCATGCTCTTTTACGGTGCCCGCTTGCATTGCCCGAGTTCGCGCTTCGGTTACCTTCTCAAGCACGCCGCGCTCGTGAGCAACATATCCCTTTACCGAATTAACAAGGTTCGGGATAAGGTCATATCGGCGTTTAAGCTGAACATCAATGTCCGCCCACGACTCTTTGACGCGATTCACTAATGTGACAAATCGGTTATAGGTAAAAATAACCCACAATACGACAATCGCCACAACTGCTAAAAATATAATCAACGGAATACTCATGATATTGATTTTGTAATTATTAGTAAGTAATGCACAGACCTGATTATTATATTATATTGCGTGCGTTTATTATACTCACGCGAATTCCTTTTTCTTTGATTCATCGGAGCGCGGGGAATCGTTTCAGAAGATTTTGCGCAACTTCGTGAGCAACCTCGCGCGCATAATTTATTTCCTGTTGGTTCCCTATATTCCCGCCTATATGCCCGAAATAAGACAGGTATGGCTCCGAAAAAAGCTGCGCGCTCTCTTTTTGCACACCGGAGACGCGTCCTTCCCTATATATATGCGGCGCCCGCTTCATTCCATAAACAATCCTGCTACCCCACTCGTCTTCCAATTCTTTTCTATTGCTCCCCTCATCGTTGTCCGCAATACTGGGACCAACCAGACCAACGGTCGCAACGTCTGCGTGGAGTCCGTTTCTTTTTAGTGAGCCAATAAGCATACCAACCGACGCGCCACTAGAAATTGTGTCCGTAACAATAAGAAATTTTTTATTTTGCCCCGTATCTTCCTTAATGCGCGCCATTTGATTATCCATCTCTTTTTCTTTTTTAATTTCTTCGTCGGTGAAACGAATGTTGGAACTTCCCGCGATGAAACGCATCAGCGGGGGTTTAAACCCTTTCTTTTTGTATATTTCCTTGACTACCTCCCACATAATGAGCGCCGGTATCCTCCCCGACGCGTCATCTCCAATTATTGCCGAATAATCTCCGCGTTCAATTTCGGAACGCAAGTCGGCAAACATAGAAGCAAGCGGCTCTTCCAATTCTTTTATTATATATGTTATATGTAGTTCCCTATCCTCTCGCTCTCGCTTTCGCATGGCCGCTTCCCTTTGTTGCTCTTCCCCACCCAAAGAAGGTGCGGGTTCAAAACGCGGATTTTCCATACTGTATTTATACCATATATTTTCAAACGCGCACAGATATTCAAGTTGAACATCAACAGATTTTTTTGCGTAATTCTGCGTCAAGTCTGCGAGTGTCTGCGGTGCGAAAGCATGTTTTTAGAACATCCGCAGGAAAATTTGCATAATTTCATTTTTCCACTAAAAGCGAGAGTGCGCGGGTTTTCAAAAACCTTGCGGACCGAACGTTCAACAGAACGTTCGGGAGCAGAGCAAAACCCCTCAAAAGAGGGGTTTATGCGTGTTTTTGAAAACCCGCGCGCTCGAGCGACGACCCTACATCATCCCACCCATCCCACCGCCCATTCCCCCCATATCGGGCACGCCGGCGCCTTTCTCTTCTTTTGGCTCATCCGCTATGGCAACTTCGGTCGTAAGAAGTATCGCGGCGGCGGAAGCGGCATTTTGAATACAGCTTCTCGTCACTTTGACGGGGTCAATGATTCCCGCGGCAAGCATATCCGGCACAATTTCATCTTTCGCGGCGTCATATCCCACATTGCCTCTTCCGTTTTTTACCGCTGCCACAATAACCGAGCCGTCATCCTTTCCCGCGTTAACGGCAATCTGCCGCAGGGGCGATTCCGCGGCCTTCAGCACCAATTCAAATCCGACAATAAATTCAT
>CAZKXD010000063.1:0-838 GCA_964556765.1 uncultured Candidatus Saccharibacteria bacterium
CATTTTATTTCTTTATTACAACACCCTTACAAACTCCAGTTTGTAAGGGTGTTGTTTTTATGCTTTTTGAAACACCCTGAGAAACCGAACGAATGTTTTACCATACGGCGAAAGTGCGTGTTCCACAAATTTACCATGATATTTTTTATTCACCAATCCCGCCACAGACAGTCTTCGCGCATGTTCGCCGATGGTCTTTTCGTTCGCGCCGAGGGCCGTAACAATATCATCAAGCGTTGCCCCGTCGTTGTCGGCAATGAATAACAAAATTCCGATCCGATGATGGTTAGCCATCCCCTTCAAGTGCCGCTCCATTTGTTTTGCCGTCTTCATTTTCGCCATAGTTGCATTATACACAACACCCTTACAAACTCCAGTTTGTAAGGGTGTTGTTTTCGGGATTAAGCTTCTGTGACCAACAATGGCCGTGGTCTCGTCTCCACCGTCTCCTCCACGCAAAGATTCGGTAGGTCGAGGAAGACTATGAACGGGCAAGAAATATCACAAAGAAACAAAACTCCTAAGATTCAGACCTGCCTGACGGCAGGCGGGCGGAGACGGAACACGAACCGGCTGTCCGGACTCCACTCGCGGCCGCGCGCCGTCCAATCACTGCGCAGCCACAAACCGAGGCTGGCGCCGCGTACCAGCCCGAAGACGCTCGGGTAGCCTTGAGAGTCGGCTGTTTGCTTCATGCCCACGTAAATCCGTTCATTCAAAGGTTGGTTTCTGTATTTCAAACGATAGTTGGGACCGGTATCGGCAGGGCATAATTCCAAACCGAGAATTTGGGCGCGCTCATAAATTTGATCGGTGGTTGCGGGGCCCTTGAATCCAA
>CAZKXD010000063.1:951-4950 GCA_964556765.1 uncultured Candidatus Saccharibacteria bacterium
TCCCTATTCTTGAGTATTGATTTTGCGTCGTCGGAAATGTTGATGCCGGCCGCTTCCATTTCGGAGATCAATTGTTCTGCGGACTTGCCTCCTATTTCGACATTCTCTCTGCGGATTTTCTTTTCAGGGAATGATGTATATACATGCTCGAGATTCTCCGGCAGTCTCTGGAATATGCCCGGCTCGAGCTGACCGACATACGCTTTGATATGTTCGTTTATTTGGCTCGGGACATAAGCGATTTGTTCGCGGGTAGCATCAAAAATGACGAGCATATCCTCCTCGGCATTTCTTCCTTGTCGAAGCTCATTGATGCGAGGGTCTTTTTGATATCCGAAGCCTTCGATAGTTCCATTGATTTCATACAGAAAAATAAGATCATCCTTGGTGAACACTTCCTCGTTCTCACGCTTTTTCTCAAGGAGGGTGATATTTCGCATGTCTTCACTTTTCTTGCGATATGCGTCTGCCTCTCCTCCGAATTCTTTGAGCTTCTCGTCTAAAATATCTACCATGTTTGGCTCGAGATTCTGTTGCGAGTCAAATACGCCTCGAGGATCCTCGGCAATTTTAGTTTGACCTTCCATACGAATAGCAATACGTGGAATGGTCGGTTTACCAGTAACATCAAGAGTGTAGTAAACATGGAAATCTCCTCCTTTCAGTTGAGTTTCCGCTGTCGGGTATCCTCTCGTGCACCACGCCGTGCCCTTGTTCTGAAGAGATTTCCACAATCCCTTTGGGTCCTCGTCTTGGTGGTAATGTACCCATTTGCCTCTGGTTTCCGCGCGTAATTCCGGAGTAATTGTTCCTTGTGCTTCGATGCCTTTCGCGTACTGCTTGGCAAACGACATATTTGTAAACGCCTGTGCTTTTTGGGGTGTCCACATATCAGCTTCAGGTGTACCGAATTCTTTTTGAGCCTCACGCACTCGATCCAGAACTGTATCGTCTTGAGCGGCGGCCATGATTTCTTCAACATACGCTAAAGCACCACGATCTATATCCGGAAAAAGCTTAAATGTTCCTTTTGAACGTTTCGGAAATTCCTGTTTGTCTTTGTCGTATTCTCCGAGGTTGAGAATATTTCTAAAAGCGTAATAACGAAACCATGCCGGATATGGTTCGTTTGGGTCAGAAAGATATTTTATCCACTCATCGAGCGAACTTTCAAGATCGCCAACGGCTGTCTCGCCTCTCTGTTCAAGCGTCTCGTCATTATATTCCGCCTGAATACCCATTTGTCGAGCGACACGCTGTTCAACCCGTGCGGCACCTTGCGCCATTTGTTCTTTATTTGGGCGCACATATTCATTCAGTACCATTTCGCGCAAAAGTGATAGTGCTCGCGGGCGTTCTGTATGCTCAACATCTTGCATGGCTTTGCTCTTTTGTTCTTTTTTTGGATCAAGGATGAGTTTCTCGAGACGCTTAAGATAGGCCTCAATGCGCTCGGCCGGGTCATTGGGCACCTTTTCCCCCGTTTTATGCTCCTCGCGCAGAACCGCCCGCCCCACTTCGGGAGATGTTTGCAATTCGGAGTTTTTGAGGTGTAACGGATGCTTTTCCATAACCTTACTTTAGCAAAAATTCATTTTTCAACATAGTCCCCGCAGATTATATAAACTCCTAAGATTCAGATCATTGACTTATTATAATAATGTATGATATTATTTACCGCAGAAACATCACAGGGATACAGATATGAAATACCCGTGGAGCATATTTTTGCGCGATGTAATCGCCTTACAAGCATGGAAACTGCCGGAAGATATCCCCTTAGAAATACTCATCCACAAGAAAAAAGACGCATTAATGTATTCAACGCATACGGAGCGAGAACAATTCATAAAAGAAATGAAACCAGTTGTTGAGGGAATGATTCTTTTTTTTGCAATCTCGCTCGTGTGTATATTTTTCTTTCTATATGCGTTTTTCGTTTTCAATGTGTTGTATATGGCGGGCGGAGGCGTCAGCGCGTTTCTTTCCTGCCTTATTTCAAAAGCATACGAAAAAAAGCATACGATCTTTTGAGTAGTTAATCAAACTGCGCCCGCCCGCTATCACAAATATCGGGCTTTTTTTTGAACATGCTCATCATGCGTCCTGCTATAATATACATTTCCTTCTCGGTCTGAAAGATAAAAAAGATACGGCGATTCTATGGGGTTAAGCGCCGCTTGAATTGAAACAAGCCCCGGGCTCGCAATCGGACCGGGAGGCAGCCCTTTGTGTATATAGGTATTGTATGGAGAATTAAACCGCAAATCTTCCGTCGTGAGCATATACGTATTTTTCCCGAGAATGTATTCAAACACCGCGTCCACTTGAAGCGGCATACCGATTGAAAGCCGTTTCCATAAAATACCCGATATCATACGCCTTGTTTCCATCGTGCGCGCTTCTTTTTCCAAAAGCGACGCCATAACAATAATGTCTTTCAATTCTTTTCCTGATTTTGAAATTTCATCCTGAACGCTCGCAATTTTTTTATCAAACATACTTCTCATTGTTCTATACGCTTCAAGCTCGCTCACATTCGGAAAAAAACGGTAGGTGTCCGGAAAAAGGTATCCTTCATCTTTTTTGGCAATTCGCACAAACACATCCGCGTTAAACCCGGGGAGCTGTTTCTTAAAAATGTCACCGACTTGTGCCACCGTTATTCCTTCGGGGATGGTGATTGAAACGGGAACAAGCCCGAAGTCCGCAGAAACAACTCTTCGCGCGATTGTAAAAGCGCTCTCTGGAGAACTGAATTTATAATCTCCGTACCGCACGCTGCTTTCTCCGCCCAAAATAACCACGATGGTTTCAAACAGCATGGGGTGCCGTATCATATGGTTATCCTTTAGAAGACCCGACGCTTGTGAAAGCGTAAATCCTTTGGGTATAACAAGAAGAGTGTCTTTTGGAAATAAAGGCGGCGGACTAAGAAACTCTTGATACAACAAAATTCCCACAAAAAAAACCGCAAGAAGAACAAAAATTGTGCGGGAACTGACTTTTGGCACACGAAACGCATTCTTGCGCCTCTCTCCGTTTGTTTCAATGCGCATAATTAAATTGGAAGATTCGGGGGCGGCTCCGCTTTTTGTGACTCAACTCGTTTCAGCGTAGGTGTTTCCGCTACTTGTCCGGGGAAATGATAAATCGTCGCCAGCTCTTCTGAATTCAACACATACGGTTCTCGCTCATACGGGGGAAAAAACCACGAACGTCGGCGATATGCGTCAAAAAACATCCATTTTTTGTACAGAAGACGATTACCTTTTGGTCAGAATCAGGCCGTCTTCGGAAACAAAAAAAACGGAACCGCCGCCGCCGTTTCAAAAAGAGGAAGATTGATGTAATCTTGCCACGAATAATCATACGCCGTGTAGTCGCGCGGCTTAAAACCATTCAAATCATTGGAGCTATACTGTTTCATTGTTCCGAATAAGCCGGCAACGTTTGCGGGATTGTACACTTCTTTTTTTGCAAGATAGAGCCCCCTTATTCCACAATCAAACCCGTGTTTTCCGGTGCTCCGGTCAATCGCTTTTATTACATTCCGCTCTCCCTCCGTAAGCATAGAGAAACGAAAATCGCCCGACCGTTCTTCCGGCGGCGGACCAGACCGTTCTTTCGCGTCATCCATAACTTTTTGTATAAGGTCCTTGCCTTCCTGTTGCCAATCGCGTTTTCGCCACGCGGAGGTAAAATCTTTCTTGCCCTTGTTTGCGCGAACAATTATCTGAACCCACGCCTGTTCTCCCCTGCCCAAATCTCCCAGCCACTCAAGCATTGAAAGCATCGGGTCAATTTTAAATTCTTCTTTCGGGTCCTTATCAAGACCATAATCAACATATGTCTTTATGGGATACGGGTCCGGCTTGGTAAGTTTCCACTCCACGCCGAACAAATCCCACCCCGCGCCCCCCTTTGCATACGGCACATCTTCCGTGTAATCCGCCGTCTCTTTGATTTCAGCGCCCGGGTATTGCGAGTATATCTGCG
>CAZKXD010000064.1:0-4929 GCA_964556765.1 uncultured Candidatus Saccharibacteria bacterium
CTCCGCCAAGCGGGATGATTCTGATGTCGCCGTTTTTTACCGGCGGAATCGGCTCTTCTTTCGCGATTGGCGTTCGCGCGAAAGGAGCGCGGCGATGAGTATGCCCGCGGTCTTTGCGCTGAACTTTTTCGCGTGAAAAATGTCCGTGGATTCTTTTTTTAAAATGTCCCTGCCCCTTTTTTTGAGCCGGCTCAACTCCCGCGGCGCGCAAGGCATCTTTGAGTTCCGAATGGGTTTTTTGCGTCGCGTGCGCGGATGTTCCTCCGTGGCGAATTCCCCCGCGTCCGTGCGAAGCGGGCCGCGCGAATGAACCGCCGCCTCTGTTTTGTTGTTTTTTAGGTTGATATTGTCGCATTATGATTATGTTAGTTAATAGAAAGTGGTTAATTAATTACGTCCCGATTGCCTTCATTCTTTTTTGTTGAATATCTTCCACACGCGGTCTGTGCGCGTGTGCCACGCATATACATCAAGGAATCGTTCCGACGGCGTGGTAATGGTTCCCGAGGTTATGCCGCGGATATTCGCGGGTACGATATAAATAAAATCAGGTGAATAGAGCGGAATGAACGGCGTATCGTTACGCACCTCCTCTTCAAACTGTTGATATATTTTCTCGCGGTCATGTACGTCGGACGCAATTCTGCCCTGCTCAAGCAGTTTATCGGCGGTGATATTGGCGTATAGGGCGATATTGAGTCCCGGGTCATTGCGTTGAGAAGAGTGCCAAAATGCAAACGGGTCGGACTCTCTCCCGATAATTTCTCCGAAGAAAAGCGCGTCATATTTTCTTGAACGGATAACATTTTGGTTCAGGTCGCTCGCCTTAAATATTTTTATGTCAATACGCGCTCCTATTTTTTCCCACGATTCTTTGAGCGCAGAGGCGACCTCTTTTAATTCGTCCGCTTCCGATGTTGTGATTGAAAATTCAAGTACCCGTATGTTTTTTTTACTGATTGTTTTTTGTCTGATGCCGGTTTCCGCGTCTTTTTTCCATCCCGCTTTTTCCAACAGCGCTTCAGCGCGCTCCGCGGGCGGCAGTGTCGTGTCGGAAGGCAATGGCTCATATGCAAATCCAAGTGATCCGGGCGGAAGCGGTCCGTAAAGCGGCGTTCCGTAACCGTTTAAAATATCCTGAACGACGCGGTCGCGGTCTATTGACGCGTATAGCGCCTCGCGCACGGCTTTTTCGGTGAAGATGGGATTTTGGTTTTGATTCAAAAATACTCCGAAAACACGAGGCAGTGTATAGGTGATAACGCGGCGCCCGCGCTCGGAAAACGCGGCGGCACGTTCAGGCGAAACAGTGGCCGCCGCTCCCGTGTCGCCACCTTCAAACGCGAGAAGTGCGGTTTCTGAATTTGCGTAAAAACGCATCCGTATGTTGTTTATATACGGTCTGCCAAGCGCGAAATTATTAAAAGGCACGAGGTCATAGTATTCGGGAATGCCCGATTGATTTTTTTTGATTGCTCGTATTTTATACGGCCCTGACCCGATTGGTTCTACGTTGAGCATTGAAAAGCTAAACTGGTCAGAGCTTATGTTTTCCCACACATGCTTGGGGAGAATGCCGAGCGTTGTGTTTTCAAGAAACGGAGAGTATGACTGCGGCAGGACAAACCGCATGGTTCGTTCGTCCACTTTCTCCACGGTTACTCCTTCCCAACTTGCGCGTTTGGGGCTACGCAATGAACTGTCTTTGATGCGGTTTATGGTAAAAACAACGTCATCGCTCGTAATTGGTTTTCGGTCGTGCCACGTCAGGTCTTCTTTTAAGGTAAACGTATAGACGAGTCCATCGGGAGATATTTCATATTGTTCCGCCAAGTCCGGGATAAGCGTTCCGCTTGCGGTTGCCCGCATAAGCCCCGAATAGATAAGTTGTGTCAAATCGCGGTCGGCATCTGAAAGGGCGAGAAGCGGATTGATAAATCGGGGAGTTCCGATGACTCCTTCGGAGAGCGACCCTCCGCGCGCGGGCACTTCCTCGAGGAATATCCCGCTTATATTCCAAAGCACGACAAGCGTGCTTACGCACACGATGCCGGAGACAATAAGAAAGGCGACTTTTTCTCTGGCCGAGAATGTTCTCACAACGATTTCCATTTCGGCATACCATCGTTTTATGACGTGAGGCGTTGACAAAGAAAACCGGCCACGCGATGTTTGCGCGCGTATTTTTTCTTTTAACGAAGAAAAAAAGTTTTTATGTTGTTCCGGTGTACGAGTATCCGGTGTATGAGGTTCCACAAATAAATGTAAAATTTTGAATGTATTGATTCAGACTATGCGGTTGAATATATGGCGTAACTCTGAAACGTACAATCTAAAATTATATAAGGAGTGCCGCGAACGCCGAAAGCGCAAAAAGAATAGCGATAATGATGGTTGCCTGAAATAAAAATTTTTCAAATCCGCGGCGGGTGTAAAACCCTCCTCCGTCTGCTCCTCCAAACGCTCCGCCGATGCCGGCTCCCGATTGTTGCAACAAAACCGCCCCCACCAAAAGAATAGCGAGGATAATTTGTATCCATGGAAGCAAGGAGGATAACAATTCCATTACTCAGTAGGATACCATTATGGCAAGAATAATGCAACATACCTCTTAATTTGAAAGTTTTTCCGCGTATACATTAAAAAAACCTTTAGTTAACTGAAAGGATTTATGTGCTATATCGGATACACTTCATCAAGCCATTTCCAACGGTTTTTTCCTCTCTCGGGCATTCCACATCTGAGCATTATTTCAAGTTCATCCCAAAACATATCACGGTCTTTTTTCTTCTTTATAATCTGAACAATGCGCGTATGTTTTTCTTGTTTTATTTCACGGGCGAATCGAGCGGTCGTTGCCGCACTTAATTTAAGCAATCTACTGACCCGATAGGGAGGAATGTGCTCCGCGAGAAGCAGTAGCGCGGCGAGTCGTTTTGCGAATAAAACTTGTTCCGCAGCTGTAAAAAACTCTTCAACAAGCACGCGCGTATCTTTTGAATTTTTAAGATTAAAAATTGTTTTGAAAAGCTGCGCGTGGATTTCTTTTGCGGTTTTTTCGTCAAGCCTCTTTTTTGAAACGTTAACCATAATATTATAGAGTATCATACCATCTCTTTCAGTTAACTAAAAGAGAAAAGAAAGTAATTTTTGCGCATTATTGCGCTATGCATTATATAGTATAAAGAATATAGTATAAAGAAAATAATTTTTTGCGCACTCATTATTGCACTATATAATAGTATTACATAATCTCTTTCAGTTAACTGAAAGAGATGTGAGGGTACTTTTTGCTATGTTTCACCTGTAGTTAGAATGTTTTTTCAAGCCCGCTTGTCAGGGGCACATATATTGACAAAAGGGAATATATGCCTATAATTCTTTCTGAATGGGTGGTAATCTCGGGCACGAGGTTTGTGTTTTATTAATTGATTATAAAGGTCAGTTTTAGTTTTTAATATAATAAAAAACAATATGGCAAAGGACAAAAAAAACATTATACCGCTTGGCGATCGCGTGTTGGTCAAGGCGGCGAGCGCCGGCGAAGGCAAAAAAACGGATTCAGGCATTATTATTCCCGAAACGGTTGATAAGGAAAAACCGGAAATCGGAACGGTGGTTGCGGTGGGCGCGGGCAGGACAAATGACGATGGAGACATTGTTCCCATGCGCGTCAAAAAAGGAGACACTATTTTGTTTTCAAAGTTCGGGCCGGATGAAATAAAAATTGACGGAGAAGAATATCTTATTTTAAACGAGTCCAACATATTAGCAATAATTAAATAATACTGAGCGAGTATATATACCACATTATGAGCAAACAAATTATTTTTGGAGAAAAAGCGCATCTGGCTCTCAAGCGGGGGGTTACCACGGTTGCTGATGCCGTGCGCGTTACACTTGGTCCGCGCGGAAGAAATGTTGTTTTAGACAAAGGGTACGGCGCGCCCACGATTACAAACGACGGCGTTACGATTGCGAAAGACATTGACCTCAAAGACAAGTTTGAGAATATGGGCGCTGAAATTATAAAAGAGGCGGCACAAAAAACAAATGATGTCGCCGGTGACGGCACTACGACCGCGGTTGTGCTTACGCACGCGATGGTACACGAAGGAATGAAGAAGATTTCAATGGGGGTAAACGCGATGGGCATTCGTCTGGGCATTGAGGCGGCGGCAAAAGAAATTGTCGCGGCGCTCAAAGAATCCGCCAAGCAAATTCAAGGAAAGGGAGAAATTATGCAGGTAGCGAGCATTTCCGCCGAGTCGGAAGAAATAGGAAAAATTATAGCGGACACCATCAATAAAGTTGGAAAAGATGGCGTGGTAACGGTTGAGGAATCGCAATCATTCGGCATTGAATCCGAAGTGGTTGAGGGTATGCAGTTTGATAAAGGATACGTGTCGCCCTATATGATTACGAACGGAGAGCGTATGGAGGCAGTGTACCAAGATACGCACATTCTTATTACGGATAAAAAAATATCGTCCATTCAGGAGATTTTGCCGCTTTTGGAAAAATTGGCGCGGAGCGGCACAAAAGAGCTGGTGATTATCGCGGACGACGTTGAAGGCGAGGCGCTTGCCACGTTCGTGGTAAACAAACTGCGCGGCACGTTTAATGTGCTCGCGGTTAAATCTCCCGGATACGGCGATCGGAAAAAAGAAATGCTTGAAGACATTGCCGTTATGACCGGCGGGCGCGTGGTATCGGAAGAAACGGGAACAAAACTGGAAAATGCGGACACCCCAATGCTCGGGCGCGCGCGCCGCATTGTTGCCACAAAAGACAATACGGTAATTGTCGGAGGAAAAGGGAAACGGTCTGACATAGACAACAGGGTTGCCCAGCTTCGCACGCAGGCGGAAATGACGGAATCAAAATTTGACCTTGAAAAAATTGAAGAGCGCATCGCGAAACTTTCGG
>CAZKXD010000065.1:0-579 GCA_964556765.1 uncultured Candidatus Saccharibacteria bacterium
CCCCGATTTTTCTCCTTTAAAAGAAGCGGGTAGGCGATACTCTCGTTGATGTAAAATATTTTTTTCCAGTAACAATTTCTCAATTGCATCACAGTACTGTTTTTCATTACAAAATCTTCCCAAATCGTTGTGTATTTTAAAGAAAATACCATTTAATTGATACGCTAATTCCGGATTTAATAAATTTTTATTTCGTATTATCGGTTTCATTATAGTATTCGAGATTTTCGGGTATATTCGTTGATTCGGGTTATTCCTTCTTCTCTTTTTCTATTATAAAAATCTCATCCCCCGCTCGATTATATAATTTTAACTCATTATCATCTTCGGTCACTCTAAAATTTTTAAATTGCGAATCGGCGTCTATTTTTTGCGAGCGCGAAAACAATCCGATACTGGGACCAAGTATTTTTCCTAAAATAAACACCCCGAGCGCGCCAACACCAAGCGCGAGCCATTTGAGAAAATTCCTTCGTTTTGTGTCTATTTTTTCCATTTCTTTTTTTCCAAAATACGAGGATGGATTCCCTGCCAATGATGGACGTCCGACGTCCATCATTTAAAAATTGCTTCTTCAAT
>CAZKXD010000065.1:589-4818 GCA_964556765.1 uncultured Candidatus Saccharibacteria bacterium
GTCATAATCCTTGCGAAATGTGCCAATGTGCCTGTCAAGCATGATATCAATATCATTGCGAAGATTTGACATATCTTCTTTTAATTCTGTCCGCAGTTTATTCAGGTCTTCTCTGGTTGCCATCAACAATAAATCTTCTTTTGTCGCTGTATTGGCAAATCCATCCGCAATCATGCGGGCGAGTTTATCCATTTTGTCTTCGTTGCGTTTCATATATATTTTATTGATTGTTAATTTTCTGCTCCGCCCCCGCCTCCCCTTCTTGCAGTTCTTTTTCAATTTCGCGCTTTCCTTTTTTGAATTCACCCGTTACGCGCCCGAGCCCGCGCGGAAAAGCAAAATGCCCGCCGCGAGAATAATGATAATAATTTCTGTAATGCCGAGACCAAACATAAAAATGAATTAGGAATCAGGAATTGGGAATCAGGAATTACAAAACGGTTTTACCGTATTCATAATTCATAATTCATAATTCATAATTCCCGTTTATTACTAATAATCGTGCCGACTCCGTAGAGCGCCATAAGCGGGGCGGATAATAACAGCATAGAAATACCGCTCCCGTCTGGTGTAATTATAGCAGAAACCACCAAAAATATAAAAAACGAGTAGCGCCAGTGTGTTTTCCAGAATTCGTTCGATATGATTTTTAACGCAACAAGCATATACATAAACACCGGAAGCAAAAATAACACTCCGGTAATAAACGCGAGCGCGAATGTGAGAGAAACAAACTACCCCACCAACGCGGTTTGCTTCTCATTTTGGCGGGAAGGAGAGAGGCGAACCAGTTGTCCACACAAAGTAGTGCACTAGTCCTCTAGTAGTACCTGCTTATTGACAAGAGATGTTGCGTACTGATACAGCGCGTTGAATGTTGGAGGAATAATAATGATAAATGCAAACAATACACCCGCGACAAAAAGAATGGATGACGGGAGCAAGGCGCGAAGCGCCGCTCTTTTTTCCCTGTAAAAAAGCGCGGGGGAAAGATACGAGATAATTGTATACATAAGCGCGGGAAACGAAGTCAAAAATCCGAGAAATAACGCAATCTTTATTTGCGCGATAAACGCGGTAAGAGGGCTTGTAACAATTAATTCTACTCCCGCGGGAAGCAGGGCGTTTTTCATATACGCAAACAACGTAGCGGTAAACGAATGAGCGACGGTCGGAAACGGAGCGAGAAATGTCTGACCCAGAAAAAATACTTCTTTTATCCCGAATGAGAAAAAGAAAATTGTCAGCACGAGAAAAAACAAAAGCCATGAAAGCAAATGCCGCGCGATGTGTTTTAGTTCAGTGTACATATGTATAATAGCCCGAATGTCCCGAATTATTTACCCGAAAATCCCGAAAAAAATTAATGGAAATAGTGGCCCGAATGTCCCGAATTATTTACCCGAAAATCCCGAAAAAAATTAATGGAAATAGTGGCCCGAATGTCCCGAATTAAAATTCGTGTTGTTGGTTTCATGTTATATTTGAGGTTTTTAGATATGTTTTTTGCATATTGGTAACTTGTTCTGGATTTTCAGGCACCTTCATTAGTTTTGGTTACTCCCATAATTATTCGAGATTTTCGGGTACATTCGTTGATTCGGGTTATTTATTCCCACTCGTCAAAGATAAGTATGAGCGCGCCGGATGTGTTGAAGAGCCCGAGCTCCGTTGTGGTGCCGCTTATCGGCGCAAAACTGAACTGATTTCCTACCGTTGTCGTTCCGGTGATAACCGTATCCCCTGCAACCGCGAGCTCGTATTGGAACGTGCCTCCCCACGGAGTGGACGACGCGATGCCGAGGGATGTTTCCACAATAAGATTTCCGGTGCCAAGCGGAGTCCCCGAAGGACATCCGCCACTCGCGCATACCCACAGATTGTCGCTGTTGAGAAATACGTCATCTCCTTGCGGGTCTATAATAAGGTCGCCGACCGAATCAACTTGAAGATTCGTGTATCGTGTCGTGTCATACGCAATACTGACCTGCGCATCGGAAACAGTTTCCGCCACAGAGAGCCGTTTTGACGGCGTTGATGTACCGATACCGACATTACCGCCCATAAATGACGCGGAGATTGGGTCTATCGCGGTCGTTGAAGCGGTAAAGACGGAGAGCGGTCCGCGAGAGAATATGCCGCCAAGACCGGCGGTTACCGAGTCAAAATGCCCATACCCCTGCACAATCAGGTTTTCGCGAATCTGCGCGCTTCCCGCCTCAAGAGAATGGACGAGAGCGGATTGGACTTCAATGCCGGTGAGGTCATAGACGAGAAAATCATTTCCGGAAATAGTGCCTTGCACAACGTATGCATATCTACCGAGAACAAAGACACCGCGTCCAAATGTTCCCAAATCAGCACCGCCAACTTCAATCGGCAAAGATGGATTAGACACGTCAAATATAAGAAAGTCATTTCCCGCAACACTGTCTGTTACCATATATGCGTATCCTCCGGAAACAAAAATACTGCCGCCGCCTATCCCAAGATCGATGGCCGACGTCGTCGCGACAGAAGTTGGATTTGAAATATCATAAATAATGAAATCTTCTGTGATGCCGCCCTCTGCTTTTGTTACATAAGCGTATCTTCCCGAAACAAAAACCTTATTGCTGTTTGCTCCTAATTCTACACCGCCAACTTCAACCGGCGACGATGGGATAGAGATATCAAAAATACGAAAATCATTTCCCGAGCGGCTTGTATGAGCTATATAGGCATATCTGTCTAAAACAAAGACATCGAGTCCTTGCGCCCCTAAATCTGTAGCGCTTACGCTCACCGGCGATGTCGGGTCTGATACGTCATAAATAAGAAATTCATTTCCCGTCGCAGTTACTATATATGCGTATCGTCCTGAGAGAAAAATGCTGTTGCCGCTTGCGCCTAAATCAATTGCTGAAGTGGTGGCGATAGCGGAAGGGTTAGAAATATCATAAATAATAAAGTCTTCAGAAACACCGGCGGTTGCTTTCACCACATACGCATATTTTCCGGACACGAAGACGTTTCCTCCATTGGCCCCCAACTCAACTCCGCCGACTTCAGCGGGAGTAGAGGTTGCAATATCAAAGATACGAAATTCATTTCCAGCAACGGCATCTTGCACCACATACGCATACCGTCCAGAAACAAATACCTTGCCTCCGTTTCCTCCCAAATCAGCGCCGCCGAGAAGAGTTGGCGTGTAACTCGTTGCCGCATCCCCTCCCGCCTGGAAGAATGAGCCGCCGACAAGGGTGGAAGAAGCGGTCGGCGTTGTAGAGCCGAGTCCGAGATTGTACCCGTCAAAAATAAAATTGGTGCTTGAAGCAATAGTGCTTGCCACGGAAGTATACAAAATTGTATTTATACCGCCGAGATTTGCAACTCCCGTACCACCGGAGCCGACGCCAAGCGCAGAAGCAAGTGTCAGCGCTCCGGTAGAGCTGAATGTTGATGTCGCCGTACCGCCGAAGTACGCGACGTCGTGAACCGATAAGCGCGTGGTGGAAGCATTGCCTATTATTCTGAAATCTCCATCAGTAAAGCTATAGACATTCGTAGCGGCGCTTGCCGCAGGTAGTGAGAATGACATTGTGCCGGCGGATTTACTTGCCGTAATAGACGGTCGTCCGGTGCCGCCGCCCCACGCCAAGCCAAACGCATCATCAATGTTCATATAACCGCCCACGAGACAGAACATTGCGTTACAACCGCTGGTGTCAAACGCTCCCGGTGTTCCGATGCTGACATTGCCACCGCTCGTTGCAAGGTATGTCGTATTTGTGGTCGTGAGTTGAGTGGTGGAAGCATTTCCCGTTATGCTGACATCTCCATTAGCGAAGCTAAAGACGTTCGTAACGGCGCTTGCCACGGGCAAGGTGAATGTCATCGTGCCGTCAGCTTTACTTGCAACAAGAGACGGTCGTCCGGTGCCGCCGCCCCACGCCAAACCAAACGCATCATCAAGATTAACATTGCCTGAATCAATTCCGAGTTTTGCGTTTGCTCCGGTCTCCGACAAGTCTGATATTCCGATGCCGACACTGCCACCCGTTAGCGCGAAAATCGATTGTCCGTCAGCAACAAGTGTTGAGGAAGCAAAGAGACTTCCCAACTGAAGCGTGGTTGCTGACGAAGAAGCTGAAGAAACAAATCCGCTCGTAAATGTTCCAAGAGCGTTTAGGGTGAGCGCTCCCGTTGAGTCAAACGTTGACGTCGCCGTGGAGCCGAAGTACGCCACC
>CAZKXD010000066.1:0-4510 GCA_964556765.1 uncultured Candidatus Saccharibacteria bacterium
CATCTGGAGATATTCAACGAGCGGAACAAAATCTCCGTCGCCGGAAGCAATGATGATTGTATCAAGCTTGGGCGCCATTGTTATTGCGTCAATCGCCATACCGACATCCCAGTCCGCTTTTTTTGCGCCGCCATAAAATATCTGAAGCGGTTTCGCGACCGTCTCAATCCCCGCTTTTTCAAGCGCGCCGAGAAAATTCTTTTCTTCACCCGATTCGGTAGTGATGACGTACGCAATCACGCGTATAAGCTGGCGGCGCGCCGTAAAGGTTGCGCGCGCTGTGATATAGGTTTTGTGAATCAATAAAAACTCCCACGCGCTGATTTTTATGTTTTATGATAGACATACAAAAGAATTATGGGTAAAAACAATACATTAAGTATACAACATTAATACGATATGCAAACGCAAAACGTAAAACGAAAAGCGCAAAACACCGACATAATAATGTACAGTGACACCGTATGCGTTGCGCTTTAATTTTGAGATTATTTCAGCCCGATTTTTTTTCGTATCTCGCCGTATTTCTTTTCATTTTTTCGTTTCAAATAGCGCAAGTGCGTGTGGCGGTCGGCGACCATTTGCAGAAGCCCCTTCCGCGAATGATTGTCTTTTCTGTTCTTTTTGAGATGTGCCGCCAAATCGTTAATACGCTTTGTTAAAAGGGCAATTTGAACTTCGGGAGAACCGGTGTCTCCTTCTTTTCGCGCGTATTTTTTTACGATATTTTCTTTTTGTTTCTTTGAAATCATTATGGTAAGTGTAGCATAAAATTAAAATTTTTGCAAGTTTTGCAGGGTACGAAGGCGCCGTATGCGCGCGCGGCGACTAATCGGGCGCAATCAGGTTATGTCGCACAATATTTGCTATACTAATCATATGGCAAGCGATATTGAAAATCTAAAAAAAGAATTTTTGGAACATCTTGAAATAGAGCGCGGCAGAAGCATCAAGACTGTTGAAAATTATAGCCGGTATTTGAAGCGGTTTTTTGATTTTGCAAAAGACAAAACCCCGCGCGACATAACCGACAATGTCGTGCGGTTATATCGCCTTTTTCTCAATCGTCAGGTTGCACGCGGGTCATCCACCGTTGGGGATACTGTGACGTTAAAGAAAAAAACACAGAATTATCATCTTATCGCGCTCCGCACGTTTTTGAAATATCTCATTAAGCGCGGAGAGCATACGCTTCCGCCGGACCGCATTGAACTTGCAAGAAGCGGCGACCGAAATCTTGACCTTATTTCCTCGGATGAATTGGCGCGGCTGATGGATGCTCCGCGCGGAGAGGGGCTCAAAAATCTTCGCGACAGGGCGATTCTTGAACTTTTGTTTTCAACGGGGCTTCGCGTGTCAGAATTGTGCGCGCTTTCCCGATATGTTGATATCAAAAAAGATGAATGGTCCGTGCGCGGCAAAGGAGACAAGGTGCGGCTTGTGTTTATTTCTCCGCGCGCGAAAGATGCATTGAAAAAATATCTGGAAAAGCGAATGGATATGGATGACGCGCTTTTTGTTCGCATTACAAAAACCTATAATCTAAGACCCATAACGTCGCGCCTAACGCCACGATCGATTGAACGAATTATAAAATACTACGCGATTAAAGCGGGTATTGATAAAAAAGTAACCCCGCACATTATAAGGCATAGTTTCGCGACAGACCTTTTGGAAAACGGCGCTGATTTGCGCAGTGTGCAGGCGCTTTTAGGGCACGCGAATATCGCAACAACTCAAATATATACTCATGTCACCGATAAACATTTAAGAGAAATACATAGAGCTTTTCATGGTAAGCGCAGGCAGTAAGCACGCCTGCCCCGTAGCCAACGCGGAGCGTTGTGGTACTGGGGTCACCGACAAACACTTGCGCGATATACACAAAGCGTTTCACGGAAAACGGCGAAAATAACCGCTTTTTGCATCAGAGGTTTACGCGCGTGTGATTATATGTAATTGTAATAATATGAAGAATCATAATGAGAAGCGCGCGGCGGAAATGCCGAAGGACGCCGGTCATTCTATGAGTCGGAGAGAATTTATGAAGGGGTTGACTGCTTTTTGCATCGCCGGAAGTATGTTACACGAATCGGCGAGAGCGGAAACGGGCGCGCGTGAAACAAAATCGGGAATTGACCCCGAAGCGGATGCGTTTGATACGGAGGTACAAAGCAGAGTGCTTAAACGAGTCGCCGAGTATATGTATGTTACGCTTGACGCGAAAATTTCTCCGCCAACGATTATGCGGGCTGAAGATGTTCCGCATGAAGAATTAGAACAGAAAACCGGCATGAAATTAGAAAAAGGACAAAAGTTTAATTTCTTTTATCCCCCCAATACCATATTCTTTGTATCCGCATTCGGCAAAGTACATAATCTTGCGCATGAAATGGTGCACTACATTCAGTTTAATTATAAAGGAGAAGAAAAAGAGTCGGCAGATATGCGTCTCGAGGAACAAGCCATTGGTATACAAGATAACTTTCGTTAATTCAACAAAGGGTGATATGTGAGTGAATAATTGGAGCGGCACATTGCCGGCAATAACTGCCGGCTTTTGTTTGGGAATAAAAAAGTTGACAAAAACCATATAACTGGTATTATATGTTTAGACGGCCACGATGTGTGGCGGTCTTTGAAAAAAAGGAGACCGCCATGACGGGGGCCAGGTTTGCGATTGAAACATTATTGAATTTGTCCCCCGCTGCTGTTAGGCGGATGGGACGCGGAGAGAAGCTCCTATTGCTCGCGGGGTTGAAATCTTCTAACAGAGATGAACCGCCGCTTGGCGAAGGCGCGGCGCGTATGATTATGGTAAAAGTAGTCGACGGAAAAATATATGTTGTCTCCATTTTAGATACAGACACGAGAAAAGGTGTGAAAAGAGGAATTCCCGGAGGACGACAGAAAGGCGGACCCGGGCAAGTTGAAACTCCGCGTCAGACCGCGGTCATTGAGAGCATTGAAGAAGCCGGCGCGGTTCCCTGCTTGGATCGCTGTATGCCGGTATGTTCCATTACTTCGGCGAACGAGCACCGGAGAGATTCCTCGGACGTGGATACTCAAACGAGAGGTGTTGTATCGACCTGCTTGTTTGCCCACTTTGGGGATTTGAAACTTGAGGAAATGGCGGATTCGGACGCGAAAGATCCGCGTTGGGCTCCGCTTGAGAATATTCTTTCGGGCGTTGAATGTAATGGTGATCGCCCGTGGTTTTTGTCGCATATTATTTATTTGGTGCGCGGGTTGATTTTGATAGGAGAGGGTTTTGAGCGATATGTCTGGGGACAATTAACCGAAGAGCATGAGATTGCGTTTTTTAGGGACGTCGCGGAAGTGACAAGGCGCGACGCAGATCGCGCCAACTACGAAGCGATGCTTGCTCTAAAAAACTTGAACATTTTGGATGTCGTTGCCGGTATCGTCGGGGATAGAACGCGCGCGGAAAAGTTGATTGCGCGATACAGATGTGAGTCATTTATTGGCGGCGGATATTTTATGAACTAAACATAATAGAATATAGATAATGAAAGAATGCGCCGCCTTTATACTAGGGCGGCGCTTTTACTTTACAAAATATCGTTTACGAATCTCGGTGATTTCTTTTTCGTCTTCCGCTTCGCGTTTTTTCTTGCCCGCCTCCCCTACTTTTTTAAGTTTTGCGTCGGCAAGCGCGGCAAATTCCGCCGCCCGTTTTTCCAGATATTTTTTTGTGTTTCGCTTTGGTTCATCAAGCACTTCCTCCAAAAGCGCGTGGAGTATAAAACCGATGCGGTGACCCGGTTTTTCTTTTGTCAGTTTCATAAGCGCGACGCCGTCTATGTTGAGCATACCGACGGTGACCGGCGCGCGCGCCGCCTCCTCAATCATTGATTCGTATTTGCGAAGGCGGTATGGTTTTTCTTTCGGTCGTCCCATGCCGATACGGTCGCATGCGCGCACTTTCATCAGGTCCCAGACATTATCGGGACCGACATTGCGCACAAGACGGCGCACTGCCGAAAGCGTGATTTTCTCAATATCTGAAAAAAATAAGTGCCATCGGACGAGTTTCCCCACCGTATCAATCATATCGTGCGGGTATTTGAGTCTTGAAAGAATGCCGCGCGCCGTTTTTCCGCCGACGACATCGTGTCCGTAAAATGTCCAATCTTTTTTTTCTTCCATCCACCGGCGAGTTTCCGGCTTGGACACGTCGTGTAAAAGCGCGGAGAGTCGGACATGGAGCGGCCAATCGCGGTCGGCGGCGTGTTGCACCGCGCGCAGGTTGTGTTCCCACACGTCATAGATATGGTCGCCGTTTTGTTCGCACCCGACGCCGGTTTCCAATTCCGGAATAATATATTTTAAAATGGTATGTTGGTGGAGAAGTATGATGCCGCGCATTGGATTTTTTGACAGAATTATTTTTGAAAATTCTTCCCGCACGCGCTCCGCCGCGATGCGCTTGATATTCGGCGCGCGGTGTTTTATTGCGTCGCTCGTTTCTGTTTCAATCGTGAAATCA
>CAZKXD010000066.1:4520-4768 GCA_964556765.1 uncultured Candidatus Saccharibacteria bacterium
GAGCCGTATCGCGCGCATAAGCCGAAGCGCGTCCTCATCAAATCGTTCATTCGCAACGCCGACGGCGCGTATTGTTTTGTCGGCGATGTCTTGTTGCCCGCGCCAAAAATCAAATATATTGTGTTGTATCGGGTCATACGCGATGGTGTTTACGGTAAAATCGCGGCGTTTCAGGTCGTCCTCAAGTTTTTGAGAAAAAATAACCGTGTCGGGACGGCGCTTGTCGCTGTATGCTTCCTCAATTCTAT
>CAZKXD010000067.1:0-4702 GCA_964556765.1 uncultured Candidatus Saccharibacteria bacterium
GCACACATTAGGAACGCTCGCAGGATTTGAACGCGAAAAGGGGTCGGGAAAAACTGTAGTTTTTCCCGTGGCGGATCTTTCAAACCGCAGGGTTTGAAAACGGAGTGAGTGAAACGAGCGAGTAGTGAAATTCCTGTACCCTCCGAAATGATTTTCAGATATTTTGTGATATATGTCTGAAACATTTATAATGATTTGATGCTAGTATTAATGATTTAACTAAATAAAATTATGGAAATACCCTTTGAAGAACCGCCAATTGAAACAGGAAGTCCGCCTCAGCCAGAATTGACACCTCGTCAAATTTACGAAAAAGGTCAAAGTCTTGAACGAGCTGGAAATAAACTGGGTGCCGCGGCTCAATATGAAAATGCAGGATACGAACATTTGGCGATTAAGATTTATGAAGAAAGTGGCGACATCGCCAAAGCTTATGAAATCGCAAAAAGAATTGGGGATAATTTTACCGCAAACCGTCTAGCCGACACGCACAACATAGCGGGTCATGAATTTACTGATTTTCCTTCTGCTAGAGGTCGCGATTTCAATGAAGATATGGCTGTCGCTTTAAAAAGCCGTCTCCAAGAAGGCGCAACCGCCCAGCGACTTGGATTTTCTGGATTTAAGGATAAAATTGTTGTGGACATTGGAACTAGAGACGGCAGATTTGTACCTTTATTTAAAGACTTGGGTGCAAAAGAGGTTTTTGGAATTGATCCAGACGAAGATGCTTTAAGAGAAGCGGTAGATACGGGCATCCTCGACGAAGAACATGCGCTTCCGATAAAGTTACAAGATTTGCCCGAAGCAATGCGTAATAAGTTTGAAATTGCGACCATCTTCAATTTTAATATGCCGCGCACGGAACAAGATGAATTTTTTCAACAACTCTACGAAAATCTTCCAGAAGGCGCTCAAGTTGTTATGACTTTTGCAGAGGATGAAATATTGCAGAATGCTACACCAATAATGCAGAAATATTTTATTGTTCAATCAACCAAGCTTTGGCAAAGGAAAGAAAATTATCCACACAAAAATTTAGTTGTTTGTATCAAAAGACCGAAAGAATTTGCCACCAAAGAGAAAAATCGCTAGGATTTTCCTAGCGGGCTACAGCCCGCGAAAAACTTGAAATCGTCTAATCCGAAGTGGGTCGCTTCGGCAGGCGGGCAAAAGGGGGTTTGAGGGGAATTCCGCCCGCCCTACAAATTTTGGACGAAATTTGTTCGAATTTTTTTGAACGCACACCGAAACGAATTCAGATATTTTGTGATATATATCTGATTGCGAAAGAATTTGTGAAAAATCGCTTGATATATTATTCTTAAAGGGCGGGACGGCTAGTCCCTCACGTGAGAGAATTGTGTACCGGTTTATATATAGGGACGGCTAGCTCACCTGGTTAGAGCGCAGCATTGACATTGCTGAGGTAACAGGTTCGACCCCTGTGCCGTCCACCCCGTTAGAGTTTTGCGCTATGTATCATACCGCGCCATATTTTTGCGGCAACTATATTGTGTGTGGTATATTTATAATTACTATATGACAAACATAGAATATCTCGCCTCCGAATCAGTCACCGAAGGACATCCTGATAAAATATGCGACCAAATAAGCGACGCGATTTTGGATGCGTATCTCACAAAGGACCCGACCGCCCGTGTTGCCTGCGAAGCGTTTATCTGCGGAAACAATCTTGTTATCGGCGGAGAAATAACCGCCAACGGCGAAAAAGTAAATGTTGAAAATATTGCGCGCGAGGTAATCAAAAACATCGGCTACGATGATGAAAAAAAGGGGCTTGATTATCAAACGGTCAATATCACGACAATGGTTAACAAGCAATCGCCCGATATTGCGATGGGCGTTTCCCGAAAAGACCCGCTTGAGCAAGGAGCCGGAGACCAAGGAATGATGTACGGATACGCAACGGATGAAACGAAAACGTATATGCCCATGCCGATTTATCTCGCGCACGCGCTTTCCAGAAAACTATCCGAGGTTCGCAAAAACAATCTCCTCCCCTTTTTGGGTCCTGACGGAAAAACACAAGTTACCGTGGAGTATCATAACGGAGCGCCTAAGCGAGTTCAAAATATTTTAATATCTACCCAGCATACGCCGGAAACCGGTATGGAGGAATTGCGGCAAGCGCTTATTGCACAAGTTATTGATCCAATCGTTCCTGAAAATCTGCGGGACGCGCACACGGATATTTTTGTAAATCCAACGGGACGGTTTGTCATAGGCGGACCCGCAGGAGACACGGGACTAACGGGACGAAAAATAATTGTTGACACCTACGGCTTGCAAAACACGGCGGCGGCGCGTTTTCCGGCAAAGACCCGAGCAAGGTTGATCGTTCCGCTGCCTACGCCATGCGGTGGGCGGCAAAACACATTGTCGCTTCAGGGCTTGCAAAAAAGGCCGAGGTACAAGTCGCGTACGCCATTGGAATGAGTACGCCACTTGCGTTTAATGTGAACACGTTTGGCACGGGAAAAATACCCGATACGGAAATCGCACAGCGCGTAGAGAGAGTATTTGATTTTCGTCCCGCGGCGATTATACGAGATATGGACCTTCTGCGCCCGATATATTTCAAAACCGCCTCGTACGGACATTTTGGAAGAACCGACATTGATGCTCCGTGGGAAACGTGCGACAAGGCAGACGCATTGTCTATATAATTTTAATAATCAACAACATATTCCGCACGAGGCTCCCCGCGCTCTGCGAAATGCCGGAGTATCACAAAAAAAATAAAAATGGAAAAAACAAACATCGCGCATATCAGAAATTTTGTTTTTGGCGTTGAGGATAGTTTGGTTTCTACGGTCGGGCTGCTTTCCGGTGTCGCCATCGCCGGTACAATGGAACACACGATCGTACTGGCGGGCATTGTGCTTATTTCCGTTGAAGCATTTTCAATGGGCGCCGGCTCTCTTTTGTCGGAGCATTCCGCCCGAGAAATTTCTCTTAAACAAGAAGTGCCGATTCGGACGTCTTTCAAATCCGCGCTCATTATGTTTTTCTCATATTTTTTTGCCGGATTTATTCCGCTCGGACCGTATATTTTTCTTGATACCGCTTTCGCGTTTCCGACATCAATCGGCGCGTCGCTTATCGCGCTTCTTTTGCTCGGAACCCTCGGAGGAAAAGTTGCGGGCATCAGCCCGCTTCGCCCCGCCCTTCAAATGTTTTTTGTCGGTGGCGCCGCGATTGCGCTCGGCACGCTTGTCGGACTCCTCTTCGCGTAACACAACACACCAACATTCTCAAGTATGTTGGTGTGTCGTTTCAAAACATTTTTAAACTATTTTAACTTCTCCAATTCTTTTTGAATTGCGAGAAAAACGCGGTCAGATTCCCACTCACCTCCAAGGCGAATTCCTTCTTTGACGCTTTTTTCCTGAAGAATTGTGCGGACGATTTCCGCATCGCGGCGATATATCGCTTCAATGTCTTTTAATCCATGTCGTGCGGCATATCCGGCAAATGCATCAAGCTGAAGCCGTATTTGTTTTAACTGCAATATCTGAAACGGATGCCGTGAAAGCCGCTCGGCATCTTTTGTCGCAAACATATCCCTGCATAACTCAATAACATGCCGATATTCCGCGCCCACAATCACACGGGGAACATTTGATAACTCTCCGCGAAAATTTCCGGAATGAAAATACCGAACAACTCCAAGCTTCCCCTGTACAATATCGGTTTTTATTTTATCAAATTTTTGCGCGAGCAAATTGCTATATGTTACATCAATACCAATGGCAAGGTGTTCGGCGGCTCCGCCACCTTCTTTCCGAAACTCCACAACACCGTCAACACCATTCTCGTGGTCATCAAAATCAGATGCCTTAATCACGTGCGCAGAATTACCAAGCCACTTATACTCATGCGCCCCACGATGAAAAATCCCCTCAAATACGGAAGCGAGCCGCCGCGCATTGAGAATGTCAGGGGTTGCCCTCGCGGTAAATTCTCTCTCAAACCGTTCCACACGCTCCCTATCTTCCGCTATTTCTGAAGCGCCATAAATATCAGAGAAATCTTCAATCCTTATTTGATGTCTCAGAATCTCACCCCTCATTTCAGCGAGAGCACGCGTCAAAAGAGTCTGTTCATGAACAGTTCCCTCAAATTCCGAAAGCGCCGGTTTTTCATTCATAATATCACGTATTATATTATACTTTACGATATTTTTCCTCAATCATTCGCTCAATCGCCTCGCGGTCTTCCCCGTACGAAAGGTAGGAAAGTTCTTTTAATTTCTCCGCCCGCGCGGAATCGCTCGCTCCCGGCGCGGGGATTTCAATATTAAACGGCTTTGACGGTTTCCCTTTCATTAAAAGGCGAACGTAACAATTCCAGTTGTCTATATTTAACAGATCGCGCGCGGAAAAAACCGGTTCAAACTGTTTTTCCAACACTTCGGCATCTTCGGCGCCAACACGAAACGTCGCGATTGAGCCCACGTTTCCAAACACCGCGTTTCTCGTTTTTTCTTCAATTTGCGCGATAAACTGATGCGCGACGGTAAGCGATAGTTTATATTTTCGCGCCTCGGACAAAATAATGGCGATGGAATCGGTCGTTACGTTTTGAAATTCATCAATATACAAATAAAACGGGGGCACGTCTTTTCCTATTGCGCCCACGCGTAAAAGAGCCGCCATTAAAATTTTCCCCACAAGGA
>CAZKXD010000068.1:0-1025 GCA_964556765.1 uncultured Candidatus Saccharibacteria bacterium
CCATTTTCCAAGCGCCTTGTTTATGAAGTAACGAAGCATCGCTTCCGTAACCCGATAGTCGGCGATTACGCCGTCTTTCATAGGACGGTACGCAATAATCGTATCGGGAGTTTTCCCTATCATATTTTTCGCCTCAATTCCAACTGCCAGAATCTTGCTGTCCTCCAGAGAAACCGCGACAACCGACGGTTCATTTAAGACAACGGCTTTTCCGGGAACATACACGAGCGTGTTTGCCGTGCCCAAATCAATTCCTAATTTTTTGGTAAAAAAACTCATTAAAAAATCATTTTACGCTTTTCGCTTTACGTTGTTGTTTTGCATTTTGCGTTTTTAGTTTTGCGTTTTACTCTAGCTTGCAACTCTTTGTATATCTACCCCTATCTTTTGCAATCTCTCCTCTATTCTCTCATACCCCCTATCTATATTATATATATTGTGTACCACAGATGTTCCTTGCGCGACAATGGCGGCAATAACAAACGCGAGTCCGGCGCGCAAATCGGGGCTTTCCATTTCTCGTCCGCGCAACAAGGATGGACCATTAATAATAATCCGATGCGGGTCGCATACCTCTATGTTTGCGCCCATCCGCACAAGCTCTTCCGCGTATGAAAGACGCCCCTCAAAAATAGTTTCAAATATACGGGATTGTCCGCGCGCTTGCGTAAGGAAAACCGCGATCGGCGCCTGCAGGTCGGTGGGAAATCCGGGATATTCCCGCGTTTCAATATCAAAAGAAGCATAGGCGCGCGTATTTTCTTCGCCGCGCACGACAATAGAATCCTCGGCGATATCCAAGGATACGCCCGCGTCCCGCAACATATGTATCAATAGCTCAATATGAGCCGGATTACAATTTTTAATTTCAACGCGTTTTCCCGCGAGAGCGCCGAGTATCAAAAAACTTCCCGTTTCAATCCGGTCCGGAGGCGTGTAAAATCGATTCCCGCTCGAATGCAGTAAACCGCCGCCGATAATATGTATTTCGCTTTCCCCCGCCCCGCTGATATTCGCGCCGCATT
>CAZKXD010000068.1:1064-4665 GCA_964556765.1 uncultured Candidatus Saccharibacteria bacterium
ATAACCGTTTCTCCTTCCGCAAGAATCGCCGCCATCATGAGCGTTTCCGTTGCGGTAACGCTCGGTTTTTTGAAAAAAATAGTTGCGCCACGGAGTTTTCCTCCGGCGGGAACGGTAAGAACATACCGGTCATTATCTCTCTCCACCGATGCTCCCATATGCTCAAATCCCGAAAGAAAAAGGTCAATCGGGCGTTCTCCAATGACGCATCCTCCCGGGTGAGGAAAAGAAACGGCGCCATAACGCGCGAGCACAGGTCCCGTAAGCACAATGGACGCGCGCATCTTTTGCGCAAGCTCTGTCGGCATAACGGTATTAAGCGAATCGGGCGCGGATAGTTGATATTCTCCGTCATTTTCGCGGGAAACACGAACGCCGATTTTTGAGAGCATATCAACCATCCGTTTCACGTCTTCAATATCAGGAACATTGGAGAGATATATCGTATCATCAAACAAAAGAGACGCCGCAAGCGCCTTAAGCGCGGCGTTTTTTGCTCCCTTGACCGCGACGCTTCCGGAAAGCGCGCGTTTTCCGTTTAATCCCGTAATGATAAATTTACCGCTCATCTCTTATATAGTACGTTTTTTTCTTTCTTTCACAAACCGCACTTGAATGAATCCTCTTTTTTTGAGAAAATAAGGGTAATCTGCCCCGTTAGAAGTGTGGTGCAATTAAAGGACAACAAATATATTCCACCGTTATTGTGCCTTCACAGAAAACAAATAATCAAACGAGGTCTATTGCGCCCGCAACTTCCGGCGGGATGCTCATCGTTGATGTCATTCCTTTTTCGCGCGGTATGCAAAAAGAAATGCTTTCCTATTTTACCGCGAAACCCGTTTCAATCGGCGATATCGCGCTTGTTCCGTTGCACAAAAAAGAAATTCCGGCGCTTGTCGTGCGCATAAAAGACGCGGCGCGCGCGAAGAGCGAGCTTAAGCGGTCATTATATGGATTGCGCAAAATAACGCGCGTTATTTCATCTAATTTTTTTCATCCCGCGTTTGTGGGCGCGGCGGAAAAATCCGCCGCATATTTTGCTTCAAGCGTCGGCGCCATCATTGAATCGTACACGCCGAAAATAATTTTTGACGCACTACAAAGCGGGGCTCTTTCCCATTCTCCGCAAAAAACATCGGCGGTGGCGCGTGACCAAAATTCTTTTGAATCATTCGCATTTCAGGCGTCACCAAAAGATCGGATGACCGCATATAAAGGAATCATTCGGGAAGAATTCGCGAAAGACCGTTCGGTGCTGTTTCTCCATCCAACCATTGATGATATTCCGGATATTGTCTCTACGCTCGGAAAGGGCATAGAAAATCGCATATATGCTTTCCATAGCGGGCTCCCGAAAAAAATACTGTTGCGCAATTGGCATGAGATATTGAGAGAACCGCGCCCCGTGTGCATTGTCGGAACGGGTATGTCTCTTGCCGTGCCGCGAGAAGATATCGGCACGATACTCGTGGAACACGAAGAATCGTGGTCATACAAACAAGAACGGCGCCCCTTTTGCGATACGCGCGTATTTGCCCGACACGTCGCGGAAGCGCGAGGAGCGCGATATATCGCGGGCGCAACCATGCTTTCCGTTGAAACGTTGTATCGCCGAGAACGAGGAGAAATTTCTGATTTTGTACCCCCCGTCTTTCATGTACTTTCCTCCGCCGACATATCCATTGTTGATATGAAACACACGCACTCCCCGCTCCAACTTACCCCAAAAACATTTATCGTCATCGGCAATGAATTGCAACAATCAATAGAGGCCGTGCGAACACAAAACCAACACATATTTTTATTTTCCTCGCGGCGGGGGCTCTACCCCATTACCGTATGCGGCGATTGCGGGACGGCGGTGTTGTGCACGGAGTGCGCCGCGCCGCTTGTGCTTCATAAAAAAACGGCAAAAACAAAAGGGAGCGGCGGAGCGGCGGCGAGTGCGCCCGATACGGCGCATTCGCCGCCGCGCGTATTCCTCTGCCACACGTGCCGAAAGACAAATGCGGTCACCGATCGTTGCGCTTCATGCAACAGCTGGCGGCTTGCGCCGCTTGGCATTGGAGTGGAGCGCGTAGAAGAAGAAGTCCGTCGTTTATTTCCCACAATACATATTGCGCGCGTAGATAAAGACAAAACCCCCACACGCGCGCTGATTAAAAAAACGATCGCTTCTTTTTTAGAATCGCCGGGAAGCGTGCTCATCGGCACCGAGGTTGCGCTTGCGGCGTTAAAGAAAAAAATAGCGGTAACCGCCGCCGTTTCCATTGACCCGATTTTTGCGCTTCCTTCATTCCGCATACACGAACGAGCGTTCCACATACTTCTTTCCTTGCGCGAAAAAGCAAATGAGAAATGCATCATTCAAACGCGCCTCCCCGACCTTCCCCTTTTTAAATACGCGCAAACCGGAAATATCGCGGATTTTTACAAAGAAGAAAAAGCGGCGCGACACGCGTTCAATTATCCGCCGTACACCGCGCTCATCAAGCTCACCGCGTCGGGAACAAAAGAGAACGTGGAAAAAATCGGCGCGGATATCAAACAGCATTTGCGCGATTATGATGTGTTTGTGTTCCCTGCGTTTATCGCGAAGATGCGGAAAAAATATATACTGCACGCGGTTATAAAAATTAAACAAGACGCGTGGCCTGACGAAAAGCTCCGCGCGCTTCTATCCGAACTTCCCCTGTCTGTCACAATCAACGTTGACCCCGAACATCTGTTGTAATGAACGGTTTACGACACACGGTTAAAAATGATAGATTGATTATACCAACCCAATGATTATCATTCTGCAAAAAGAAAATAAAAAACTGCGGGAAACGGCGCGGCCGGTTCCCATAAAGGACATCGGCTCCGCGCGTATACAAAAAATAATCGCCGATATGAAAATCGCGATGCATGGAGAAGATGACGCGGTCGCGATTGCGGCGCCACAAATCGGAGTATTGCTTCGTATTTTTATCGTATCCGGCAAGGTGCTCGCGCACCAACGCAAAACGAGCGCGGACTTGGCGCGGAACGAACACGAAAATAAAAAAGAGACGCCCGTTCCCGACCTTGTGTTTATAAACCCCGAACTTTTAAAGCGTTCACAAAAAGAAGCGTGGTATGAAGAGGGATGCCTCTCCGTACGGTGGCTCTACGGGGAAGTGAAGCGCTCTCTAAAAGCAACCGTTACGGCATATGACGAGCGCGGGAAGCGATTTACCCGCGGCGCAAGCGGCATACTCGCGCAAGTGTTTCAACATGAAGTTGAACACCTTGACGGAATACTGTTCACAGACAAGGCGCGCAATGTCCAAGAAATCCTGCCTGATAAATAAACCTTCGCTCAGCGGAATGCCGTCCGCGTTTTGTTTTTTTATATGACTTCCTAATATTCTTATGCGTATGTCCCCCAATTCCATACAATTCGTTTTTTTCGGCACCGATGAATTTTCCGTCATCGTTTTAGACGAACTTAAAAAAGCGAAATTGGTGCCCGCTCTGGTTTTAACCGCGCCGGACCGCAAAAAAGGACGCGGTATGATTCTCACCTCGCCTCCTGCAAAACTCTGGGCACAGAAACACCGCGTGCCGTTGTTTCAGC
>CAZKXD010000069.1:0-4543 GCA_964556765.1 uncultured Candidatus Saccharibacteria bacterium
CATTTTGGTTTTGGGGCGGCATCGCAATAGGGATGGTATTATTCGGACTTGCTGTCCCCAAAATTAAAGCTTTGGGCGACCGATATAACTTTATTAATCTCTCGGAATACTTTGGGCTAAAGTGGGGGCAAAATAACAGAATTTTTGCGGCACTTATTGTTTTTGTAACTTTCTTTGGGTTGCTCATACTCCAGTTCATGGCGATTGGTAATATTGTTTCTCCGCTTTTTAATATCTCATATCCAACTATTGTGATTGGGGCGGGACTTGTGGTTTTGGCATATTTACTGCTGGGTGGTTACCGGGCGGTGGTCAACACCGATTTGCTCCAGGCGATATTGATGCTCGGTCTATTGATTGGAATGCTATTTTTTATGGACATTGGCGCGGTCAATTTCTCGCAATCAATGTTCGCGGCGGGTACCACGACATTTGTCAGTTTTCTTTTAATTGGGATATTTTTCATTTTCTCCTCGGCTGACATTTGGCAGCGAATTTTTTCAGCTCGCTCCGCGAAAATTGCCAGAAATTCCGTCTTCTTGGTAACATTTCTCTTTGTGATTTTCGGTTTTGCGCTGACGCTTATCGGAGTGGCGGCGCGTAACCACTTTCCCGGAATTGACCCGAATGAAGCTTTCTTTTGGGGTCTGTCCGCGCTCCTGCCGGTATGGTTACTCGGCGTCGGTATTGTAATGGTATTTGCAACGGTTATGTCCACAATAGATACGGAGGTGTATATGCTTGCTTCAAGCGTTGCAAAAGATTTTATTGCGCGAACTCGTCAAGAAATTTCTGACGTTGAGCTATCAAAGATTATTCGTATCGCCATGGTTTTATTGGTGTTAGTTGCGATGTTGATTGCAATTTTTGTGAGGGATGTTGTGACGACTCTGTTCGCCATTGCGAGCCTCGGTCTCTCATTGGCCCCCGTAGTTATTGGTTCGTTACTCTGGAAATTAAAACCGAAGGCGGTATTTTGGAGTATGTTTGGTGGTTTACTCGCTTTCCTCGTCCTTATCGTTCTTGGACAATTTAATCCCGACAATGCGGTTGCTAGTTTGCCGACAGCGCTGATTTTTCTCATCATTGGACAAGTAATTTTTAAGGATTCTGAAAATGCAGGTTTGCCCGGAAAGTAAATATTTTACTTTCTATCAGCGTTTAGTAGTTTTTCGGACGTGACCACCAAATCGTACGGATTTTTCGTAGTAAAAAGAATTTTTGCATGATATGAAAAGAGCCGACACGGTGTCGGCTTTTGTTTCAGATATATTATTTTAATTTGATGGATTGCGCCACGCGTATGTCGGCCTCGTGTCCGGAACGCTCCGAAAGAACGATGCCGGCGATAAGCTTTGTGTTGCTTATCGTGCTTAAACCTCCGAGGAGGTCAACAAGCCGATGAAGCGCAAAAAATTTTATTGTTTGCGTGGGGACGTGTTTCTGCGGCCATATTGTCTTATGATGATGGGGCCATCCCGCGAACGATGCGGCGCGTGACGCATAGTATCTCCATCGTGGCCACCCTTGACTGTATACTTCAAACGCTCGTAGCAGAACAGTGGCGTTTTGCGGGATATTGACTAATAGTTTTTTAGACCCGATTTCCGGATATTCCACAAGGATTTCAATTCGCAGCCCCGGCGTTTTCAGCGGTCGTATAAATGTGTAGCGTGGCGGTTCCGCGTTCGGATATCTCCAGCCGATATCTTTTTCGGGCGTGTACCACAGGAAATCCTCATCGCTTTTTGTGCAACACTCTTTGACGGCGTTCCATAATTCAAGCGGCCGTCCGTGGTATGGCGGCCACGCGGTTGCTTCAATTATGACCCCGTCAATGCCCAAAAAGCGAAGAACACCAATGTGTTCATATATATGAAGTGTTTTTTTCCGACTGAAAAGCGTAAGGTGATTTTTTCCCCTTCTCACAATGTCTGCGGTGATGGGAATCGGTGTTTCTCCCGCGCGCGGACGCCAGAACCACCCGGGATCTTCAGATGGAATAAATTTTATCCACGCTTTCCTGCCAAAAAAATCACGGCCGGTAATAATGACCTCTTTCCGCAAACGGAGTTTTTTCAATAGTCATACTCCCATCTGTGTGTACAGTGTCTGGACATAGAGTATATATTAAAAATACGCGTGTCAATTTTTTCTGCTTTTTTGTGGGCGTTTCTTTTTTTGCGTTACTGCTATATAAATAGATAAGTGAGATTACGGACACAATAGGCGCATATAAACACTTTATTTGGCTGATATGGGGATATGGGTGCGTGGCGGAATTGGTATACGCGTACGCTTCAGGAGCGTATGCCGCAAGGCTTGAGGGTTCAAATCCCTCCGCACCCACCAACAGGAACTTCGCAAATTTTTCTTCGGGGAATAAGTCGGAATGCTCGCCACGCCGCTTCGCGGCGCGGCATTTTGACATTTTGACGTGTCTACCTCCTTACTCATTTACACTCACTTACTTACATTGTTCACCATGGTGAACAATATAAGTAAACTAAAAAAGCCGGCGTAGGGCGCCGGCCGGCCGCATTTTATTTTATCGTTGTGGGCACACCATACCTGTCAACAAAATTACAGCGCGAGGAAAACAAGGCCGATTATCATAAGCACGAGAGACAAAAGTTTTATCAAGAAATGTTTTTCTTTGAAATAAACATTTCCCGAAAACATTGCCCACAGTATTCCCGCCGCGCGTTTGGCGGCGGTAATGACGGATGCCGCTCCAAACAAGTATGCGAAACTTACCAATACCGTCCCGATGCCCGCGACCGCAGACTGCCCGAAGAAAATCGGCTGGCGCAAGAAGCGGAGCGGATTTTCCTTTGCCGCCGTCATCGCCATAATAAAGAAATAGATAAGCAATACAATATGAACGATGCCCTGTTCCATTTCAACGGAGTTAAAATGAGCAATATTATATTTATAGAGCGAGAGCGTCGCGACGGCATTTATGGCGCAAAAAAGCACAAGACCCGCTCCTTTTTTCTTGATGCCGTGGTTTATAAAGAGAATCGCGAGAGCGCCGACGATAATGCCGATTCCCCAAAACTCATGTGCTCCTATCTGATAGCCGAGCAATATATCGGCTCCCAAGAGAAGGGGAATGGTAACGATGCGCAGGAATCCAAATGTGCTCCGGTCCGCGATCGTGATGGCAAGCAAAGAAGCGTGCGCTTGTACGATTTCAAGAATAATACGAACGAAGAGCGTGGGAAGAGACGCAACGGAAAAAGTAAAGCTGTCGCGGATAAATGCAAGCGCGAAAAGAAAAATCGCTCCCCACAGCATTACTAAAAAACCGAATGTATAAATACTTTGTTTTTTGATGCTTACCTCGTATTTTCCTATGGAATCTCCGATTTCTATAAAAAATGCGGCGGCAATCACCAAGAGTAGACCGGTCATCACTGTTTATTGTAGCACGACGGCGAGGAGAACCGACATCGCATACGGCTTGACTTTTATCACGCGTTCTCTATTCTGTGAGCAGATGATTATTTTGTAGGCGTGCGGAAGGAGTATTGGATGGTTTCCATGGTTGCGCCGACGAGAGAATATACGCACGGATGGTTTGGCAGGAGCGTTTTCATACAGTTGTTTGGCAGACCGCATAATTTCTCGGATATCACCGGAAATCCAAATGCGCGGAGAATAATTGCCGCATATGCGCGACAGAGCGGATCGCGCTCCATTTTTTGTCCGCAGGTGGGACACGCGAACAAACGCATTGTTGGCCCGGATTCTTTTCCAGAAAAAATAATGCAGGACGGAGTCTCAATATTTTTTGGAGTTTGCGCGGACGGAGTGGAATTGCCGGAGCGCTCGGCATTTTTTATTGCGTCGGCTGATTGTCCGACGCTGGTCTTGCGATTCCCCGACGGACGTGTCATTGCAACGCACGCGGGACGCGAGTGCCTATTTGACCGTTTGCTGTTTGGAAACGAAACAAAACGCGATATGAGCAGTGTCGTATATACGGCTCTTTCCCGATTTTCCGGAGACATAAAAGAAGTGCACGCGTCTATCTTCTGCGGTGTTGAGCCGGCGTATTTTACGCATCATATACATCATCCTGTATATGGGAAAGAAAATGCGCGTATGATTACACACATATGCGCGCACTGGGGTCGTGGCTGTTTTGCGGGCGAAGGGGATATTGTGGCGCGCGGGGAACTCGATTTGGTGCGTTTGTTGAGAGCGCAACTGGAGGAAGCCGGTGTTCTGCCGCACTATATATGGCACGATGGCGCGCGTACCGTTATGGATACAATGTCGGATGGTTCTATGTTGTGGTGGTCGCACCGGAGAGAAGACGAAGGCAGAAACGGCGTTTTGATTACGCGGTTTAATTAGATATTCGGAAAGCGCGCTTACAGCGCGCCTTTTTTCTGCTATTATGTGGTCAATGGATTATCGCTCGTATTTTAGAGGTAAAAAAATTACACTCTTGGGACTTGGAGTCTTGGGTCAAGGCGCCTCGGAAACCCACGGTTTTCCGACGGGCTTCGCCCTGCCTTCCTCTACGGGAAAA
>CAZKXD010000070.1:0-2423 GCA_964556765.1 uncultured Candidatus Saccharibacteria bacterium
TATTTCTATTGTTATTTTTGGGTATTTGCACCGGTATTTTTCGGTGTGCTTTCGTTTGCGCTCCTTGTTTCAAAAAAATATTCTTTATTTCGCGCGGTCATTGCTATTGGCATTATCGGCGGCATTGTTTCAATTCCGTATTGGATAAATCAATTTCAGCTCTTTGCGCTTCCGCACTATGATGAACTTGCCGCGCGCCTCGGACTTGAAGTGGGACACGGCGTTCGGTGGTTTTTGTGGAAAACATATCTTTTGCTCGGTTTTTTGGCGGCGTTTTCACTCCGGTTGTTTAAAAAACACGAAATGTCGGTTCTTGGCGTCTTTCTCGCGTCTCTTTCGCTTTCCGGTATTGTGGTATTAAACGCAAATGTTCTCGTCGGCTTTACTCTGCAATCAGACCATTGGGCGACGCGCGTTTTTCTTATCACGAACGGTATTGTGCTTTCCGCGCTTGCGTATTATTTGTATGTATATATGCGTGGCAAATTTTTAAAATGGGCGCAGTATGACCGCGTTGTATTGTCTTTCGCGGCATTGGTGCTCGCGGCGCTTCTTTCAATCAACGTGTTGCATAGCCAAATTTCCGAAGCGTATCGCAGCGCCAATGTGTTCACCGTGGAACCGGAGCTTGTTAACGCGTATGCGTGGCTTGACGAGAACACGCCGAAAGACTCCGTGGTTGTGACACCGGTTTATCAAACGGGAACAGAAATACTCGTGCATACCCACAATCGAATTTTTGTTCCGCGAGCGGTCACGACGCTTGCGCCGCAGAAAGAAATTTTTGAACGGTTGTTTATAACCTATAAACTCGTAGGCATACGTCCCGAAACATTGTATGACATGCTCGGGATCCGACGGTTTGTGTATGATCTCTCTGGCACCGGAAGCAGCAATCAGGCACTTGATTTATATTTGCGTCCGGAAAGGCATAAACTATATGATTTGTCTGAGCAAGAGAGGGCAGATATTGTCTCGAAATATACTCGGTTCCTCCCCCCGGAGAAGATTGTATATAGAGCAGATTATATATTTATCGGTCCCCGAGAACGAGAACTCGGAACTGATGAAGGAAAATTGAAAATGTACAATGTGGTATACGAACAAGACGGGATTTCTATATATCAATTGCATTCTTAATAGATTTTTGTGTACTGTATTATTATGTCTAAATGGCCTAAAAAAATTCCTGAATTAACCGCTGAACAGTTGCGTATACGCGATGATTTTATGAAGCACTGGCATGAAGTAATGCCGAACAAATATGGCATTATGGAGCGTTTTAATCATGGGTTTCCCGTTAAACACGCGAAAGTAGGCGGCCGTGTTATTGAAATAGGCGCGGGACTCGGCGGGCATATTGCGTGCGAAGACCTTTCTTCCCAAGAATATTATGCGGTTGAATTACGGCAAGAAATGGCGGATGTAATAAAAAATCGTTTTCCGAATGTTACGGCGATTGTGGGTAATTGCGAGAACCGTCTTGAGTTTCAGGATAGTTATTTTGACCGCGCTATTGCCATACACGTGCTGGAACATTTATTTAATTTACCGGCGGCGTTGGCTGAAATCCGAAGATTGTTGAAGCCGGACGGAGAGTTTGCCGTGGTTATTCCATGCGAGGGGGGACTCGCGTACTCTTTCGCGCGGCGCATAAGCGCTCAACGCATTTTTGAAAAGCGTTATCATATGCCGTATGACTGGTGCATACAAAGCGAGCATATCAATATGCCCCACGAGATATTTGAAGAAATCCGGCCATACTTTGAAATTAAAAAACGTTCTTTCTTTCCGCTTGTAATTCCTTCAGTTGAGATGAACCTCGCCATTGGTCTTATTCTGGTTCCGCGTCAACAATAAAGCGGCCTGAGGATTTCCGTTACAGAACACGAGCGAGCTTTATATTAACTGGCTAGAAATCAATAATGAAAATTGACGAACACAGACGATTACATGAACGCGAAAGACTATATTGGTGGCATATTGGGCGGCGGCGTATTTTGGACTCCACCCTCAAGCAATTCATCTCAGAAGAAAAAGAATATAACATTTTAGATGTTGGCTGTGGTGCGGGTAGCAATGTTCTCTTTTTGGGGCAATATGGCAATGTAACAGGACTTGATATAAGCGAAGGCGGTCTTTTATTATCGAAAGACAAGGGTTTTAAAAGGCTTGTCCTGGGTTCGATTCTTTCAGCTCCCTTTCCGGACAATTCGTTTGATATAATTTCCATCTTGGATGTTATCGAGCACATTAAAGATGATCAAAGGGCGCTCTCTGAAGTGTTCCGAGCGCTTAAACAGGACGGGATTCTCTTGCTAACTGTTCCGGCGCATCCTTGTTTGTGGTCAATACGCGACGAAGCCCTTGAGCACTATCGACGATATACCGACCGCGAGTTGCATCAGAAGATCATTAATGCA
>CAZKXD010000070.1:2433-4480 GCA_964556765.1 uncultured Candidatus Saccharibacteria bacterium
GTTCACGATTAAGAAAAAAAGTCATTTCATATTGCCCGGTGTTCCCGTCTTGTTGTTTCATAATATGTTGCGGCGCATAAGGAAAACCTCCCCGTATCGCAAAGAAGAGGTTCTTGAGATGCTTGATCCAATTCTCCCGCGATTAATTAACTCGTTTCTCATTGCCGCGCTTTCTCTTGAGAGGTATGTTATACGGTATGCCTCTATCCCAATAGGGACATCGCTTCTCGTAATCGCGCAAAAGCATCAAAACTATGAATCATGATAACACCCCGCAAAAAATTTCTATTAGTGTCGTCATTCCTCTTTACAATGAAGCATTGCGGATAAAACAATGTTTTGCTGAAACCCTTTCCTATTTTCAGAATTTTTCCGCCTCCTTTTCGGGATTTGAAATCATTTTTGTGAGCGAGCCTTCTAATGACGGTACTAACGAGATACTTCGCAAACTTGTTGATTTACACCCAAGGACGCGCATAAAACTTCTTATAAATAACAAGCGAGAAGGCAAGGGGTTTTCATTTAGACGCGGATTTCTTTCGGCGAGAAATGAATGGGTACTTTTTTATGATGCTGATTTATCTGTTCCGCTTCAAGAATTTAGCAAGTTTTTACCGTATACTAGGGAATATGACATGGTGGTGGCATCTCGAATTCTTCCCGGAGCCTCTGTCGTGCGCGCGCCGATGCGTCGTTTTTTGAGTCGGGGATTGCATATCTTGCGCAAGATATTGTTTCATTCCCGTGTGAAAGATAGCCAGTGCGGATTTAAATTGTTCCGTAGAATCCGTTGCAAAATGATTGTGGAAAAACTTCAATCAAGAAATTTCTTTTTTGACGTTGAATTGCTTGTTCTCTCGGAACGAGCCGGTCTGCGCATCAAAGAAGTGCCGGTTTCGTGGACTGACGGGGAAGGGTCTTCATACAGCGTGCCAAAAACAATTTTTAATTTTCTGATGGAACTTGTTCGGTTGCGCCTGCGGCTTTAAACATAGTATGAAACAAAATAAACATAAAGTGCTTGTTACCGGAGGGTTGGGCTATATCGGCTCTGCGGTTTCCTCCGCGCTATCGCGCAATGACATTGCGCATATTTCCGTTGACAAGAGAAAAGACGGCGCCGAAGGGCATGTGGCGCTTGATTTGTTGAGCGGACCCGCGACGGCGGCGTTACTGGAAGACGAAAAGCCGACCGTGATAATACACACCGCTACGCACTCCGCGATTGCGTATCGCGAGAGTTTTTTTGAGTCGTTTAAAGAAGATTTTTCCGCTCTGTATGTTTTGCTGGATTCTCTGAAGCGTATGCCAAAAACTCGTCTTATATATTTTAGTTCAAATTATGTATACAGCGGTATGGAAAAAGACAGTGTGGTAACAGAGACGGATCGGATTTTGCCAACGCACAATTTCGGGGTCGGAAAATATTTTTTTGAAGAGTACATTATAAGGAATCATCCGGAGAGTGTTGTGTTTCGTCTCTCGTCCGTTTTCGGAAGCGGTACTATGCTACACCCCAATGCTCTCTTCAATATGGCGGAGGAAGCGAAAAAAACAGGAGAAATTGCCGTGTGGGGAGCGGGCGCTCGTATGATGCAATATATATATTTGCCGGATGTCATTCGGTTCGCCTTGTCCGCGTTTTCTGTGAGACCCGGAGTGTATAATCTGGGAGGAGACGAGTACATTTCCGTAGCGGACACCGCGCGCGCCATCGCAGACCTTTTTAACGCAAAAACGGTTTTCCTTAAAGAGAAGACAGAAGGAGAAACGCTTCCGCGGATGGACACAAGCAAGTTGCGCAATGAATTAAAGAGCGAACAGTATACTCCGTTCAAAGACGCGCTCGCGGCGTATCTTTCAGTATATGATAAAAAATAAAAAAAATAACAGCGCGGTTGACGCGTCGTATAAAAAATATATGGCGCGCGTTTACAAGGAAACAATTCCTTGTTATGAACCGTCTTTCGGAAAAGAAGAAATCAAATTTCTTGCGGATGTTATCGCAAGCGGCTGGCTTTCTGAAAGGAAATACACGCGTCAATTT
>CAZKXD010000071.1:0-3256 GCA_964556765.1 uncultured Candidatus Saccharibacteria bacterium
CCCCCGCGCCGCCATCCGGCGGCGCGGGGGTTCTGCGTAGGCGCGCGTTCTTTACAATCCTAATTACAATCCTAAAAATTCAATCACTTGATGGGAGAAGGGCACCGTCAGTTTTTTTTCCGGAAGATATTGTATGAGGGCCTCGCGCGCGGTATGCTCGTCCGTTTTTTCAACGGGAATGACAATTCGTGATATGATCGCCCGTTTTGATTTTACAATTAAATGAGACTTTCCGCCGTCGGTATGTATGCAAAATGATTCAAGTTCCGCAAAAGGGAAAAAAGAATTATCAACAGAGAGCCCCCCCTCGGCAACGCGTGTTTTTACATACTCCGGTTTTTTTATTGCATGCAAAAAAAGCGTGATTGTGGCGATAACAATGATAATACCAAACAGCGGATTGCCGGCGAATATGGATATAACCGCGATGGCGGTTGCGACAATGCCGATACCCCAAAACCAATCGGGGTCTTTGTGTTCATGCAATCTGTCAAACGCCCGCCATGTGATGTTTTGATGTTCTTCCTGCATAGAATGAGTGAAATATATTATATATGTATCCTATATTATCGCATTCTTTTGTATACGTTGTAAATATGCTCTGTGCAAAAAATATGTGTAGCGACACGCGAGCGTTTTGTCGGACATATAGAGTTTTACCACAGACGATGTCGTACTGTGGTAAACAGTATTAGATTATTAGGTGGTACTATTGGTATACTGTGTATATGATACGAAAACTTAAAATCCCGATAGTATTGTTTTTGTCGCTGTATGCGCTTGGAGTATTATTTTTTAAATTTACCGAGGGGTTTAACTGGATTGATTCTTTTTATTTTGTAGGCAACACGTTATCTGCTTTGGGATACGGAGATATACATCCAATCACCAATGCGGGGAAAATTTTTTCCGCGTTCTTTAATTTCGCCGGCATTGGTATCTTTTTCTACATAATTAATGTCATATCGAGGCCTCGCGCAGAGCGCAAATAAAAAACGATTTTCAATTTTGGCGGGGGCGACACTATTCGAACCATGGTCGGTCGCTCTATCGCCATTTGCTTAAAAAGCGTTATAAAATCTCGATTTTACGATCTGGACCATGACCAGCGGCTTTCAAAACAATACCTGTATTCATTATTTATTGAAACCACGGCTTTTTCAAAATAACTTCGCTGTCCGTGAGCGTCACTAAATAGGCCACCGCGATTAAAATCACCAGAATAAGTAAGATTTTCAGAATGAGATAAAATTTTTTCATGGTTGTCTATCCGCGGCTGCATCAATCAATGTATCTATCTCATTAAATTCTGTTTCGCATCCGGGGAATTGAGCTTCTTTTTTCACGCCGTCCAGATTAATGAAGTGGCTTACATAATAGTCCGTGACCATTTCTGCTTTGCATGACTTTTCCATAACCCCGGAATCTCGGATTTGCTTGATTATTCTATCCATTGTGTTTTTATCCAGTTCCTTTTGGACGGTGGGGTAAGTAGTTATTTTTTCGCCATCTGGCGTCATGGCCAACTCGCCTGATTCTGCGATCAACTTGCCGGAGGAGTATAGGTAGGTGTTGAAGTGACAACTGCCTCCATCCCCTGATTTTGTGCGGCAAAGACCGATAAAAGCGCGCTCGGCATACAATAGATCGGGGTCATTTAGGATAGGGTCGTTGTTTTGCTCGTCTGTGGTAACCGAGGCAGATTTGGGCGGTGGAGCACAGCAGGTGTAGAAAAAATAACTGTACAGTAGGTAGCCGGCCAAAAACAGTAAAATGATTGCCACCGCCCATTTCCATTTTTTATCAGGAAGTTTCATAAAATGAGTAAAACCTATCACGTCGGGACTGTCAGGAAGCCATTTGGTCCGAAAATATCCCTTATTTTTTCTACGGACATCTTAGAATCGTTGCGCCACTGTTTGCTTTAGGGTTACGGTATTCGTTATCTCTAATATAGGCAGAGGCCTCAATTTCTCCTCGGTAGCAAAATCCCTCGTTGATCCATGTCCATGACGTTGTTTCTGGATCGCCTGCTTTACGATCAAGCCTCCACCCGTCTTTAGAATTAGGAGTCCAATTACTGATAAAATATGGGTCGGGAGTATTGGGAAAAGCGTTGCCGAATAAACAAGCAGGGTTTGTGTCTATATCTAAATAAAAGTCAATGGGGCTTGATGCCGTGCCAGAATATTCTAATCGATAAACGGGCCGTGTATCATTGGTTCCTATGCGCGTACATGATACAGAGGTTAAACTGACACTCGCCGATACTTCTTCGCTCGGAGGAGGCAACGAAACTGATGGGGCTTGATTGTTGTCTACAGAAGAGCCGCGCTCATCCACTGCCACCGCGATATTCTGGCACCCCTCACCGCCGTATAAATCTTTGGCGCATAATCGGAAATTATAAGTTCCCGCTTTCGTAGGTGAACCGCTCAGCGTGCCGTTCAGTTCCAGCGCCATCCCCGGCGGCAAAAAGCCGGAACTTTTTACAAACGAATAAGGGGGTCTTCCTCCTGTCGGATCAGTAGCCATGCCGGCGAGCCCGCCACAAGTTGCGCCCGATATAGCAGATGGCGGTTCGCAGAAGTGGAATTCATAAGATTCTCCTACTGTTATCCGGATATTATCCCAAGGGCCGATGGCAACACCGCCCGTTGAAGACGGATCTCCGTCCGATGATGGCGGACTTGCCGAAACAACATTTTCAGAAAGCACGGTTTTGCTCACATATCCTTTTTCGCCGTCCGGGAACGTAATCTCGGCCCAATCGGGATATTTGTCAAAAAGATCTCCGGGGAACGTGAGTTCTGTATTTTGAGAAAGCGTTGAAAGTATCTTACACGAAGCGGACGGACATTCGCGCACGTTGGCGGTATCCGGCTTTATATAATACATAGTGGATTGAATATTGTCCGATACCGGTGATGGACTCGGCGAAAGCATAATCGCGATAACTGACGGGCCCGATAATATAATAAAGGCCACAAAAATCTTGGCCCCGAGAGGAATTTTCTCTCCGCGCTTTTTTATCTTCCAAAACCATACAACAATCGCGATAATCGCGATTAGATATCCGATAGAATAAACTATAGCCACAATAGAAGATTGCATAAAAAACAACGATTTTGCTAATCACCTCTCCTTATATTCATATTATAAACCGCGAGCTTCGGCGAGGCGAAGGCGGAGGAGGTGAGATTCGAACTCACGGTTTGTTTTTCCGGATACCGCATTTTCCGCCGCAGTGCGGAGG
>CAZKXD010000071.1:3291-4476 GCA_964556765.1 uncultured Candidatus Saccharibacteria bacterium
TTTCAAGTGCGGTGCCTTAAACCACTCAGCCACCCCTCCGCGCTGTGGCGGATTAATTCAACATAGTCGCTACGCTCCTTGTTTCATTGAACAAGACCGGCGCACTAGACCACTATGCGACTCCTCCCTATGATATATTGGTTCTCTTAAACAGAGTAGAATAAATAACGCGACAAGGCAACGCGCGCGATATCGTTTTTTCGCTATATGTATCCGCGTGTTACCATATATAGTACAACATTATTATGAAAAAACTGATGGGCATTGATTATGGCGAAAAACGAATCGGTATTGCGCTTTCCGATGAGGGAGAGCATTTTGCGTTCCCATACCGCATTATTGAAAATACGGGCTCGGTTGCCGAACAAATAAAAAATATATGCGAGCAGGAACATGTTCGCGCGGCTGTTCTCGGCGCGTCGCGGAATTATAAAGGGGCGGATAATCCTATTATGAAAAAAATTCGCGCATTTGCGAAACGCATTGAACTCGTCACGGGGCTTCCTGTTATGTTTGAATCGGAGGTTTTAACCTCGCAAGAGGCGAAGCGCGGGAGAGAGGAAGGAAGCGTAAGGCCTGTTGACGATTCTGCCGCCGCTATCATTCTCCAAAGTTTTTTGGATAAGCAAAAAAACAATGAGCTCAATCAATAATTATCTTACTCGTTTTAAGAATACTCTGCGTGATTGGGTGGTGCATTTTGCCAACGCGCCGCATGCAAAAGGGTGGCTTGCTTTTTTTTCATTTGCGGAATCATCTTTTTTCCCCGTACCGCCCGACATACTTCTTATTGCCATTCTTTCCGCGCGCGCGGGGAAGTGGATTCTGCACGCGCTTATTACCACGTGTTTTTCAGTGCTCGGCGGACTGTTCGGGTACGCGATTGGTTTTTTCTTTTTTGATTTTTTTGGGCGGGATATTCTTGCATTATATGGGCTTACCGATGCAATGGCAGAGGCGGGAAGATTGTTCAACGAAAATGCGTTTTGGGCTATTTTTATTTCCGCGTTTAGTCCCATTCCGTACAAAGTATTTACGATAAGCGCGGGATTTTTCGATGTGTCTATCGCCACATTTATTATCGCATCAATTATCGGGAGAGGGCTGCGTTTTTTCTCGGTCGCGTTTCTTGCGGAAAAATTCGGATGGATTCTCGGGCGCTTTATTTTTACGTATTTTAACGCG
>CAZKXD010000072.1:0-4413 GCA_964556765.1 uncultured Candidatus Saccharibacteria bacterium
CCAATTTGACTTTTTCACAGGCTAAACGTTCAAAGCTCACCTCTCCTCTGGAAAGAGAGGCGCGTCATCGCGTAAAGCTGAGAATTTCTACTCTCGAGGGAGACAAAAAAAATACTCTCGACCTCTAGTCGACGCACTGACACGGAAAAGAAATTCTGTAAAGAAAAAAACTGAAGAAATTGTCCGCGTTGAGGGCGCTAAAGCGGCGCTTTTGCCGAAGTATCCTTTTATTCAAATTCAACAGGTTCCTTGGTTGAAAGGCTCATATCCTCAAATCATTCCAATATGTGAAAATGGTCCGTCGTTTACGATGCACATTGTTGCACAAGGGGATGGAGGCCTCTCCGAGAGCAAATCAGGCGTCTCGTTTGATTCTCCTATAAATCGAGGACTGAAAGGTGCACTGAAAAGAGTTTTTATTCCATATCTGAAGAAATTAGCTCGAGAGGATGCTTTTCACCGTGAAAATTATAGAGAAAAAATGATTACATATACATTCACGGGCTCTATACCGAAAGAGACGAAGGCGGCGATGGAAAAAGCGAGACCGGATTTTAAGGAGGGGTGTCTGCTTATGCTTGCAGACGCTAATACGCTTCATGTCTCGCAAAAAATAACAAAACGCGTGCCGTTAAATCGGGACCCTCTCATTGTCGGTTATCACAAAGATACGCCGGATTTGTTTTGGCTCATTGCGGCGTTTGATATGACGCCCGTTGAGGCGCTTATTGCGAATGATGCCCTCAAATCATTTTATGAAAGGAAAAAGTTATGATGCGATCTCTTACAATAGCGGAAACCTCGATATTAAAATTACCCCAAAAGCTTGGCGCGGCGCGACTGCGTTATTATCCGGAGGTTGAAATGCCGTTTCGTGACGGGAGTGACATCTTTGTTCCATATAGAGTGGGTTGGAGTTTACAGTTATTACAGTCAGGCTCTTTGGCAAGAATTAGTAATAGACAGAGCTATCGTGGTCTTTATTTCGGTGGGACAGATGAGTCGCCGTTTCTCTCACTTCTAGACACGGATTTAATCGATACAGACGAAATCCAGTTTTTCGCGGGCCTTAAGCCCGATGTTGTTTCAAAACTTGAACGTCGTTGGAATATTGAAGCGGGGAGACAAGGGGACTGGTTTTATATCAAAGTGCCCGAGAATTTTCGCTCCATGGTCGGAATGGCGGAGCTTTGTGCTCTGGTAATGAGTATTGATGAACGCGGCAGGAATTTAAAAGAAATAAATAGTAATAGAGGTGATAGGTTAGATGGAACGAGGCACGTTGTTGACGGAGAACTTGTTGAGGTGGCGCAAGGTAGGTACATCGCGCGAGGCGTGCTTCGCGCGCCGGACCACTCTGACCGCAAACTGGACATATACCACTTTCTCGCGCAGGCGAAAGGATTCTACAATAGAGAAATTGCGCGCAACGCGGATTGAGAAAATTTTTCACAAGATGTCTGCGGAACTTAAAATTCCGCAGACATTTTTCCATTACAATTAGCATTTAGAAACATAATTATCGTATGAATATTACAATACTTTTTTTAATCCTGTATGTCATTGGACTTTTTGTTTTGACATATTTTTCCGCGCGTCGTGAAAAAGACAGCGATTTTGTGAATGCCTCGCAAAAACTCGGCTGGTTTTCGTTTGGTATGTCTAACTTCGCGGCGATGCTTTCGGGCTATAATATCGTAGTTGGCATTGCTATCGCCGCGCTTTTTGGGCCGTGGTATCTCTCGTGGCTTGTGGGCTATATCGGCTCTTATCTGTTTTTCTATTATCTCTATACGCGGCGTTTGAATACGGGAAGAGAAACATTGCTTTCAATTCCCGATTATTATGGCGCGGCGTTTGGCCGTTTAAGCAAGTGGGCGACCCACGTGTTCTATGCGGCGCTACTTCTATTTTTTCTGGGAGTTTTGATTTACATTAATGCCGATATTCTCGCAAATTTTTCGCCGCTTTCTTCAAAAATTACGACGGCGCTTGTCGCGCTTATAGTGCTTGGCTATACCTTCTGGGGAGGGTTTAAGACCGTTGTGAAGACGGACATTTTTCAAGGACTGTTAATGCTTGTGTTTGTGGCTCTTCTTTTTACCGGTGATTTTAGCGCCATTTCATTTGATGCGTTACGCGCCGATTTTCTTGCGCCGCCATTTATTATCTTGGGTATCGCGCTCGCGGTACTCCAGTTTCTCGTTACGAGCGCCGACCCGACATTTTGGCAGAGGATTTACGCGGTAGAAACCGCGAGAGAGTGTCGCAAGGGACTCGTTTTTTCATTCGCGCTTATGGTTGTCGTCGCTGTCCCAATCGCGCTTATCGGTTTTGCCGCGCGGTATGCCGGTGTTGATATGGCAACAACGCCGCCGTTTGCGTTGCTTTCCGCCGCCGCGCCATCATGGTTTATTCCGATACTCGCCGTTGCCGTTTTTGCGGCGTTTATGTCTACCATTGATTCGTATTTATTTGCGTTTGCTTCACAGATTGCGTCTGCTTGGCGCGGCGAGAGAGCAAGTGATGATGGAAAATTTTCGAAAGAGATGTTTATTGGAAGGATGCGCCGTATTATGCTTTTCGCAATGGTGGTGGGAGTAACCCTTGCTTTTTTTAGTACGGGGTTTCTCCAGTTCGTGTTTAACATCGCTTCTATTTCAGCGGTTATGACAGCGGTGCTTCTTTCCGCATGGTTGCTTCGGACACGGGATGACAGAGAAGTATTTTTGGGAATTATCGTTGGCGCCGTGGCTTTTATCGGTTTTTGGTGGGCGGGCCTTATTACGGCAGATCTTACAACGGCGCTTTATCCGAGCGCGGCGGTTGTTGTTTTTATGATTCTTCAACGGGGGGTTATGTTTTTAGTTTCTGCGTATAAAAATAAAATATAAGAGTATAAAAAATATATAATAATGAAACCCGCAATGGGTTTTTGCGGGTTTCGGCAATCGGGCATAAATAGAGTCAAAAAAATGACTAAGGAACAATGAAATACAAAAATAATTGTTGAGTAAGGAATAAAGGCCTAAGCGACCACGCTTCTCAAATCATTTTAAGCATTTCTTCTATCTATATTGTAATATCCTGATACAGAAGAGCAATGTGGATATGTGGATAACCGATGTTCTCAAAAAATCCTTGCCCCGTAAAGGTTGTTGACAAATTTAACGGTTGAGTGTAATCTTCTGCAAGATATTAATAAAACAAGAACAAGGACGAGAGGTACAAACAAATGACCAAACGGACCGCATATGATTTTTCTCCCGACGAATTGATTGGCGCGTTTGAAAGTGCCGTTGCGGGCGCAACGGCCGTGAATGTCGGTGGTCCGGGAGTTATGGAAGTTGGGTTGACGGCAGTGTATGCAGACCAGGTTGTCTTTTTACGAGGCGTACTGCTGGCACGGATGGAAGGGTCTCAACCGCCATATGCAGTTGACGATTGGGTGTGCTTGAAAGGTCCTTTACCAAAATATTCGTGGAGAGTAGTCGGGGTACGGTATGAAGGTAATGGATCGTGGCGTTTATATCTTAACGATGGAAAATCTGACGGACATCCAGCGAGCTGTTTTGAGTCTGTGCTGAAATAAAAATATAACAGAGCCGAATGGATGCGTGGGAGCGAAGTACCACTCATATGGGCAGAACATATAGAAATACATTTCCGCTATCGGTTGCGAGTATAGAAGAAGCAATTCGCAGGGTTTGCGGGAAAACGGGGATGAAAGTTGGATGTGCTTCAAGAGAAAACATTGGACGTTTAGACATTACGTTATATGTGGGACATATTCTGGAAACACTCGGACATCCCGAGGCGCTGGTCACCGATGAGTCACGAATAGAAGATTTTGCGGATTCTGATTTTAACAGAGAGGAGTTGGAGCAATTTTCCAAAAAAGTTTCTGAACAACTTAGAGTTCCTGTTTCAGGAAAAGATTATATCGTTGACGTTGCGAGAAAATTAAAAGAAATAAATGAACAAAAAAACCCCGCATAAGGGGTTTTTCTAAAAATGTTTTTCCGTCGGCAGGCGGTGGTCAGCTTCCGATAGGAAAGAAGAGAGGACGCGCCTCGTCGTGAGGGACTTCGTAGAAGCTAATTTCCCCCAGAACTTCTTCCATCACGGCTCGGATTTTCGCGGCGATGGTTTCAAAGCGGGCCGCATCACCTTGCGCGATTAAGCCCGACGGTGTTGCCCACAGTCGCGTGAGTCCTGTAGTTTGAATAAGCTTTGAAAAGATGCGATAGATCTCCACGCTTTCGTCTATTGCGCGCTTAATGTCGGATTCATCCATGCTGTCGGATAGAACAGTAAACGCTTCGGATTTCATTGGAACGATGGTGAGTGGTGCGGCCGCAAGGAATGACAAACATTTTTCACTCTCGCCATTTGGCGACCGACGAGGGCCAG
>CAZKXD010000073.1:0-4293 GCA_964556765.1 uncultured Candidatus Saccharibacteria bacterium
CTCTATCGCGCGAATTTCTCTTTCGTCACCCTGCAATGCGAATGTTATCGCGTGCCCGCCCGCCCCCGCGCGCGCGGTACGCCCTATGCGATGCACATAATCGGCGGACGTTCCCGGCAAATCATAATTGACGACAAGCTCAATGCCGACGACATCAATGCCGCGCGACGCGATATCGGTCGCGATAAGCACGCGATATTTTCCCGACTTAAACCCGTTGAGCGCTTCCCGCCGCTGACCCAAAGATCGGTTTGAATGAATTTCGGCGGCAGAAACGCCTGACGCCTTAAGCTGTCTTGTGATTTTTTTTGCGCCATATTTTGTTCTTGAAAATACGAGCGTTGAACCGTGATAATCCTGAAGCAATTTTGAAAGCAATCCCAATTTCTGTTCTCTTCCCACGATAAAAAGTTCCTGCGTAACATGTTCCGCCGTTGTTCCTTGACGCGCGATTTCCACGCGAACCGGCAATTTCATATACGCGGACGCCATCTTCATAACTTCCGGCGACATCGTCGCGGAGAAAAGCATTGTTTGCCGTTCTTTGGGGAGCGCGTCAAAAATTTTCCTGATTTGCGGAAGAAAGCCCATATCAAGCATCCTGTCCGCTTCATCCAGAACCACTATTTTCACGTCGCCCAGATTAACCTTCCTCTGATTCAGGTGGTCAATAAGCCGCCCGGGTGTCGCAATAATGATATGCGGATTTTTTGACAACGCACGCACCTGCACTCCGATTGACATACCGCCGATTAAAACCGCAGTGCGCAAGTGCAAACGCTCGCCTATCTTTCCCAACATTTCGTCAACTTGAAGCGCAAGCTCACGCGTGGGAAGAACGATAAGCCCCCGCCCCCTCACCTGCGCGAGGCGTTGAAGCATCGGCAAACCGAACGCAAGGGTTTTTCCGGTACCCGTTTGCGCTATTCCCGCGATATCTTTTCCGGAGACCGCGACAGGAATCGCTTGCGCCTGAATCGGAGTCGGCGTCTTAAAATGAAGACGTTCTACGGTTTCCAAAAGCGCGGGCGCAAGCCCCAATCCGTGGAATCCCGCTCCTTGTTCATTGTTGTCGTGTGAAGAGTGCATATATTAATTTTTTTAAAACAATTTTATTATTATAGTAACAACATATTAACCTCTGTCGACTAAAGCGGTGGCTTTGTGCCGCGCTGATTTCGTTCGTTCCTGCTTGCGCAAGCGAACGCTCTTGGGAGTAATTTCAAGATATTCATCTTCTCCCATCACCTCAAGTCCGCGCTCTATTGAAAGCTCGTATGGCGGAGTAAGGTCTATCGCCTCATCAGACCCTTTTGAGCGCACGTTGGTCAGCTGTTTTCCTTTCGTCGGGTTAACGGTCAGCTCTTCGCCCTTTGCGGTATTGCCGATAACCATTCCTTCGTATACCTGTGTCCCGGGACCGATATATAACACGCCGCGCTCTTGCAAGCCCCACAATGAATATCCAAGCGCCTTGCCGCTTGCCATAGAGGTCATTGACCCTACCACGCGTTTTCGTATTTCTCCCGCGTGCGGCCTAAATCCCAAGACGCGTGAAGAAAGAATTCCCTCCCCTTTTGTGTCAATAACAAACTGGCTTCTGTACCCCAAAAGACCGCGTGTTGGACCCTCAAATAAAATCCGCACCGTAGCGCCTCCGTGCGTTTGCGAAATATTGCTCAATACAAAACCTCGTTGTCCCAGACGCTCTATGACAATACCCTGATATTCGTGCGGCGTATCCACAATGACCTCTTCAAATGGTTCAAGCAAAACACCACCTTCTTCGCGCGTTACCACGCGCGGCTGTGAAACCTGCATCTCATATCCCGCGCGCCGCATATTCTCAAGAAGAATCGCGATGTGTAGCTCGCCTCGCCCCGAAACGGAAACGCGCTCGGTCGCGGAAAAATCAACACGAAGCCCGACATTGACCTCAACCTCGCGCGTCAGATATTCTCTAAGCTGGCGGGATGTAACATACGTTCCTTCTGCGCCCGCAAATGGCGAATCATTCACCAAAAAAGAAAGCTCAATGGTCGGCTCATCAACCGCAATCGCGGGAAGTGGTAACGCATCTTTATTGTCGGTTATCGTCTCTCCGATATCAATGTCGGGAAGTCCGGCAATAAGCGCGATATCTCCGGCGACGACCTCTTCCGTTTCTATTTTTTGAATTCCGTTAAAACTGAAAATCTTTGTAATTTTTCCCGTGCGTGTTTCGCCATTCGGTTTTTTTACATATACATTCATTCCTGTCTTTGCGATGCCTTCATAAATTCGTACGACCGCGAGCCGTCCTAAAAAATTATCGTATCCTAAATTAAACGGCTGAAGCAAAAGTGGTTTACGCCGAAGAGCGGAAGATGAGGCGGATGGAATATGTGAAAGAATTGTATCTAAAAGAGGTGACAAATCTTTCGTTTCATCTTCAAGTTTTAATTTTGCAATTCCCTGCCGTCCAATCGTATAGACAATGGGAAAATGCGCCTGCTCGTCGGAGGCGCCAAGTTCCAAAAACAATTCAAACACCTGCTCTTCGGCAAGATGCGGACGCGCGGCGGGACGGTCAATTTTATTGATGACCACAATCGGACGCAACCCAAGCTCTAGAGATTTTTTCAGCACAAAACGTGTTTGTGGCATTGGCCCCTCCTGCGCATCAACGACAAGAAGTACCGAGTCTATGGAGCGCAACACACGCTCAACCTCCGAGCCAAAATCCGCATGTCCGGGCGTATCAACGATATTTATCTTTGTTCCTTTATAGGCGATTGAGGCATTTTTGGAATAAATAGTAATGCCGCGCTCAAGTTCAAGCGCGTTTGAATCCATAGATGCCCCCTCTTCCTCGGCGCCCGATTGGCGAAGCATCGCGTCGGTAAGAGTTGTCTTCCCGTGGTCAACGTGGGCAATAATGGCTATATTTCTTATTTCGGTCAATGTTTCTGCCATACATTATTTTGAAATGAATCGCGCCCCGTAGCTCCCGCCGCAGGCGGGATGGTACTGGGGTGGTCAACGTGGGCAATAATGGCTATATTTCTTATTTCGGTCAATGTTTCTGCCATGCGTTATTTTGAAATGAATCGCGCCTCATTTCTACATAAGGAGATGAAAAAATAGTCCGCAAGCGGACATACATATACCACATATCCTTTATTTAATTATACCATAAAACGATTTACAAATCAATTTTTTGCGACCGAGAGCTCCTACGCGGCCAAAATCAAGATGCGGGTGTCAAAAAATATATCCCATCCCGCTTATGAAGAAATCGCCTGGTCAAAATCAATGGCGTATACTCGGGGAGTTTTGGTTAGGTCTGGATTTCCGTGTTCGTCTCTAAAAAAACGAAGAACAAAGTTATTATCGTGTATGTGCCCATGTCGTATGCCCTGACTCTGTAAAACCGATATGATTGTATCTCGTTGTCTTCCGAGCTCTTCCTTAAACATTCCCACTGAAATGTACAGCCATTTTTTAAGACTTGGTTGCGGCAACTTGCGGGCGTATTACCATCGTGACTGTTCTTATTACACAAACCAGCGCCCTTCGGGAGCGTGAACGGGAATTGGAGATTAATATAAGATTTATCTATTGTGGTCAACCGCTCCCTTGTTTATGAACCCCACGGCGTTAGAAACAATTTTATATTTTGCACGCAACTCCTCAAATTTTTCTTTTGTAATATCTGTTCTCCAGTCTAAAAATTTCAGTTTGTCTGCGATAGGAATAAGAGCTTCTTTAGCAAGCCTTCTTTTCTCGCTCTTTGGCGCTTCATCTTCCGTATTGATGGAACGCAAAACTCCAAGAATTTTCTCTTGTAGCCATGGAGCAATCAACTCTTCAAATTCCTCTATGCGAGCGCCACACTCCACCTTTTCTTTCGCCCTTTCTTTGGCTTCCAAATCCCCATAGTGTTTTACCAAATCTTCATACCCCCTACCGTAGTTGGTTTCCATGTTTGGTTGACCGACTGATTCAAATTTATTCATATTTTTATTTTTGCATTAACTTAGTTAATATAGGTCCTTGCGGCAAACCCCGTTAGAAATTTGACAGAGCCCGCGCGATACTAATGGTGCGCGCATACATCCGTACTCGACATTTGTGCAATAACGCCTTGTTTGGTGAAAACTTCTAACGGAGGGCTTGCCGAATAGCCATTTCAAGTTTTTCCGGCTCATCCGTTCCGATACGATAAACTTTTCCGTTCTTCATCCAAATTTCAACCGCACCGAAACCGGAAACATTAAAAATCCACATGCGCGGCCAAAACCACAGTCGTAT
>CAZKXD010000074.1:0-4193 GCA_964556765.1 uncultured Candidatus Saccharibacteria bacterium
CTTTCTAAGGGAGAAGTGAGCTCCTTCAAAACACCTTGCAATCGCTCTATTTCTGGGTCAATGTTATCGGCGACTTCTTCAAGTTCCTCTTCTGTTCTTCGCTTCAGGGCGACCATCTTCCGCTCAAGCATTTTACATTCATCGTCAGCATCACGAAGAACCCTATCTTTTTGCGGCTGGACGACAAGCTGTTTGATTTGCTCAATCGGCGATATCGGCTTTTCCATCGTTGTGGTCGCGGTCGTCATTATAATACCTCCTCCAGTTCTCGGTCTGAAAACTCAAGCTCGCTTTCACGACAGCCAAAGCTGTTACTGCCGTCAAGAAACGAAATGACATAGCCGGGTTCATTTAAAAACCCGCGCCACTCATCACTCTTGGGATCTTTGACTTTTACAATGCGACACTTCTTGCCGTCATTGAGAGTTACCCCCGAAGACCCACGATTCGTGAAAATACACACATCACCAACCGAAAAACGAAACACGGTCATTGCTCCTCTCCCTCCGTTGTTTCAATGAGCCCGATAAAATTATACGTTTGCATGGTGCATTCACATATTTTTTAATTTTTTAACGCAGGTCTTTTTAAAATATCCATATTTTTAAGCATATTTTTACCGAAGCACTTGACTAAAAAATTGTCATAATGTATAATAGAAAAATGGCTCAAATAGCATTTGAAAAAATTCTTGGCCTCTCAAAAAGAGAGCAAAAAATATACAGCGGCATTAACAATGCGCCGCTCACCGTAGCCGAAATCGCGCGGGAGGTGTCTTTGCCGCGCATGACCGTGCACTACGCGCTTATCCGTCTTCTTGAGAGAGGTGTTATTGAACGAATAAAACGCGAAGGATATTTTCTTTACCGCCGTGTTTCTCAAGAAAAACTTTTTATGGAAACACTGCCCCAACGAGAGATGCCCGCCGGCTCTGTTACTATCCCCATTACGAAAGAAACGGGTACTATTATTCATCGTGGATTAAAAAATATTTACACCTTCTATGAAAAAATATGCCGCGAAAACGCGAACAAGCGAGTGCGGTGCATACAAACACTGGTGTCAACAAAATGTATGATCAAAGCATATTCTCAAAAAGAACTTGACTGTCTGAATGAGATTATTGGTAAAAACAAAATCATTTGTGATGTCATCCTTGAGGAAGATTTTTTTGATCCCATTTTTGAAAAATACGGCGCGAAAAATTTTTTAAAATCGCTTCAGGTCTTCCTAGGCCGCATAAGCATCACATATATGTTACCTAAAAATTTTATATCTTTCAGAAACGACATGCTTTTGTTTAAAAATATCGCGGTATTTATTGATTGGGAAAAAGAGATTGTCATTGAATTACACAATAAAGAAATTTATAACATGTGCTCAGATTTATTTGAAACATTCAAAACGCACGCTCGCCGCGTGGAATATCGCGATGTAGTACAAAAATATTTACCGAAAAAATGATGCTTCAATTATTCACGATCGTGAAAAAGTGAAGCATCGTTTTTGGGTGTTACCGCATACTCGCGCAAAAATCGCGCGACGTTGCGGTTGTTTATATTTTCAAAATCAACAGCTCGAGCGCGACGCGCATATCGCATAATCCGCGCCGCGCGTTGTGATAGAGCGCGACAAGCGCGGAGAGCATATCGTTGAGCTCCCCTTCGGAGTATCGTTTTGAAAAACGCGCCGTTTTTTGAAACACAAACGGGTGCAATCCCGGGTTTTTCCCCTCTTGTTTTATCAAAAGCATATTTTTAACGTGCGCAAACAAAGCGCCGTGTATAACCTCAATCGCCATATTTTCTCGGTCGCACGCGCGGCAAAAAAGCGCCCATGCATTTTTTCTGTCCCGATTTCCCAACGCGTCCCCGAGCGCAAATAGATTAAACTTACTTTTGGCCGATGTATCGTCCGTTAATTTCCATACTTTTCTCGCGTGCGCGGTAAATTTTTTTAACAACGGCGCTTCTATTTTTTGTTCCAGAAAAACAAAGATGTTCGGCGAATCCGCAAATTTCTCCATACGCTCTGTAATAAACTCTTCCGCCTCCGGCACGGAAAAAACTTCTTTCAAGAGAACAACGTGCTCATGCCCAAATAGCCCCCGTCCGACAAGGAGCTCCTCCACATTTCTAGTATTATAATTTTCCGCATCAAATTCAAAAAAAGAAATGGCCGGTTTTTTTTCAAACACCTTTTGCAAAAACATATCGCACTTGGTGCGGCTTTTGCCAATATCATTTCCGCAAAATAAATACATCATAAAAACTGTTCCGCGTCATAGAATTACCTACTATTCCAATATACTGGAATACTGAAAATAATGCTCACCGATTATATTTTTTCATCTCTCCCCAATTTTCTCCAACAGAAACATCAACAATAAACGGCACCTCGACTGGTTCGACTGCGCTCACCACGGGTACGCTCGGCACAAGCGCCTCGCGCGCGATGGCGGACGGCGCTTCATTTTCCACGATGTGCTCCATACTATCTTTAATGCGCGGTATCGCGCGCGAAACGGCATCTTTCTTTATCTCGTATATCAATTCATCATGCACCTGCAAGAGCAAAAAAACATCCTCCGATAAATGTTCTTTTTTGAGCATTTCATCCACGCGAATGATGGCTAGTTTGATAATATCGCCCGTAGCAGTCCCCTGAATCGGAGCATTCACCGCCATTCGCTCCGCCGCGCTTTTCACATACGGAATGTTTGAGTGAATGCCTTCAATATACCGCCTCCTTCCAAAAAGAGTTTCCGTGTATCCCCTCCTCGCCGTTTCTTTTTTAATGTGTTCAATATAATCGGCAATGCCCGGAAATTTTTTGAAATAATCATCATAGAATTTTTGCGCTTCTTCCCGCGTGCTTTTGAGCGCCCGCCCCAAGCTTACAATCCCCATTCCGTAAATAATGCCGAAATTAATCACTTTTGCTTTCCTGCGCATATCCTTGCTTACCTCTTCCGCGGGAACGCCGAACATATGCGCCGCAACCGCCGTGTGCACATCTTCTCCTTTTTGCAGTATGTGAGTCAGCGTTTTCTCTTTTGAAAGGAGCGCGAGCACGCGAAGTTCTATTTGCGAATAATCAAGCGCGGCAAGCACAAAACCGTTTTCCGCGCGAAACGCTTTCCGCACTTCTTCGCCATAATCGCCCCGCGCCGGTATATTTTGCATATTCGGGTCTTTGGAAGACATCCGTCCGGTCGTCGTGCCCGTCTGCACGAATGTCGTGTGCAACCTGCCATCCTCTTGCACCACACGAGGAATAGTATCAACGTATGTTGAAATCAATTTTTGCAATTCTCTGAAAAGGAGAATATCGCCGATAATGGGGTGCGCGCCTTCAAGTTTTTGCAGTTCCGATTCGCGCGTAGAGCGCACACCGCCCTCTGTTTTGCGCAATCCTTTGGCGGAAAGCCCCAGATGGTCAAATAGCACGCGAGAAAGCTGTTGCGGAGAATTGATATTGAAACGCTCGCCGGCTTTTTTCCATATTTTTTTCTGAAGTTCTTCCAGTTTTCCGTGATATATTCCCGAGAGTTTCTTTAGATACACGGTGTCCACGATAATTCCACGCTGTTCCGCTTTTTTTAAAAGCGGGATAAGTGGCGCCTCAATATCGTAATATACTTTTTCCAGATTTTTCTTTTTCAGCTCTTCAAAAATGTGTTTTTTCGCTTCTGTAAACGAATTTGTGTTCGCAAATTCCAGAATATCTTCTTTTGACGGATTAGTGATATTAGAATCAACAAGCCATAGCGCAACACCGACTTCTTCAATGTCCCGCTCGTGAATGACTTCCGAGGAGCCAGCCGGAGCCGCCGTGTCTGCCGTTTCAGAATCATTTTCCGTGCCGAACATTTTTTTTGCGCGGTCGGTCAGCGTACGGAATTCAAGTTCGTGAAATAAAGACGCCACTTTTTTAACATCAAACGATTCCTTGAATGTATTTTTTGGCAAAGAAAACGAAATCGGGGCATCCCTCCGGATCGTCGCGAGCGTTTTGGAAAAAAGCGCCTCCTCTTCCCCCTCTTTCAAAAGATTAATGATGCGCGGACTGATTTTTTTCTTTCGAAACGCTTTCTCATCCTTTCGCAAGCGCGCGTATATGTCTTCCACACCGCCAAAATTTTGCACAAGCGTCGTTGCCGTTTTTTCTCCAATGCCGGAAATGCCGATAAT
>CAZKXD010000075.1:0-3740 GCA_964556765.1 uncultured Candidatus Saccharibacteria bacterium
ATCTATACTTGTGGATCTCGGCAAGTACGCTTTCCTTTTGCGCGATACTCTCCTTTGTCGCCGCGTTCGTGGTGGCGGCGGATGAGGCAAGCGCATTTCCGTGGTGGGTGGCAGCTACTCCGCTTTTGCCGCTCGGCATAGGGACAATCGCCGGCGGCACCGTCATCCTGTACTATCGAAAGATAGAGCGGGAAATGCGGGGGGCGAGTACCACTCCCGCGAAAGAGAAAGAAGCCTAGCCGCGCTTAAATCTTCGGACGTCCGACATCCGAAGGTTGCACAAAAACGCGGAACATCAAAATCACCGGGGAGCACCACCATGCTTCCCGGTTTTATTTTTATATTGCAGCGTCCCTCACCGTTCATTCAAACTATGGACGTCGGACGTCCATCATTATCAACCCCTCTCTCAATTTCTCGAACGTTGATATGAAACGTTAATATGATGGACGTCGGATGTCCATTATTGTTCAACTAAAGAATACAATATAAAAAATCTTCGGGCATACGGCGTCAGAAGATTTGTTTCGCACAATTTCAGGATCCCAAAAAAGTTGACAAAGTGGGTTTAGTTTGATATAATTAAAAATAGACAGGCCTCGGATTGGCCGGGGCCGTTGAAACGGAGGATGAAAAAATGCGTACCATTCGTTCAAACTGGCGGTGGAATACCGTCATGTTTTTTCTCCAGGCGCTTGCTTTTGGCGCCTCGGTGATATTTGTGCCCGGCTCTTTCGGCATAGCCGTCGGGTTTGTCACATTTGTTACGCTGCTTTTTTTTTGCGGTTATCGCGTTCGTAAATAATGACACCAAAAAAGCGGTCGCTTATGCCGTGACGGGAAATCTTTTCGGCGGCACGGGCATAATGAGCGTAGTCGCCGCCTTGATGTTTCCAGAAAATCTATACTTGTGGATCTCGGCAAGTACGCTTTCCTTTTGCGCGATACTCTCCTTTGTCGCCGCGTTCGTGGTGGCGGCGGATGAGGCAAGCGCATTTCCGTGGTGGGTGGCAGCTACTCCGCTTTTGCCGCTCGGCATAGGGACAATCGCCGGCGGCACCGTCATCCTGTACTATCGAAAGATAGAGCGGGAAATGCGGGGGGCGAGTACCACTCCCGCGAAAGAGAAAGAAGCCTAGCCGCGCTTAAATCTTCGGACGTCCGACATCCGAAGGTTGCACAAAAACGCGGAACATCAAAATCACCGGGGAGCACCACCATGCTTCCCGGTTTTATTTTTATATTGCAGCGTCCCTCACCGTTCATTCAAACTATGGACGTCGGACGTCCATCATTATCAACCCCTCTCTCAATTTCTCGAACGTTGATATGAAACGTTAATATGATGGACGTCCGACGTCCATCATTATTCAACTAATTTAAGCGACTCCTCAACTATTTTTTTTACCATCGCGCCATCGGCTTTTCCTTTTAATTCTTTCATTACTGCGCCCATCAACATTCCCATTTTTGTTTTATCGGTAACGCCAAGTTTTTCTTTTTGCGCGATAACAACGCTCCGCACCTCGTCTTCACGCATCATATCGGGAAGATATGATTCAAGATACCCAAGCTCCTCGCGTTCTTCTTGCGCCAATTCTTTTCTCCCCCCTTTTTCAAATTGCTCAATTGATTCTTTTCGTTGTTTTGAAAGGCGAGTAATAACCGCCACAACCTCTTCATCGCCAAGCAATTCGCTTGGTTTTTTTCTCTGCGAGACCGCCTCGTTGGTAAGCGCGGCTATGATATTGCGGAGCGCGCGCAATCGCGGAGCGTCGTGTTCTTTAAGCGCCGTTTGCGCTTCTTTTTTTAATTGTTCATGCAGCAACATATATATGTTCAAATTATACACGATGGGGTATACTATAACAATGATAAAGCCGGTGCTTTTTACAAATTTTTTTGAGCAAAAGCGAACGATTGATTCTCTTCTCAAAGAGTCGCGCGCGGGCAGTACGTTTTATCTTTTTTTGTCGTTGTCCTCCTTTATTATTACTCTTGGATTGCTTATTAATAACGCCGTTATTATTATCGGCGGGATGCTCGTCGCGCCGCTTTTGTTCCCGATTCTTTCTTTGGGTATGGGAATCGCGACATCCTCGAGGGGCGCCATTAAACGCGCGCTTGGGATTATCACAAAATCGGCGTGTATCGTTTTTGCGGTGGCATTTGTAACCGCATTTTTGCTTAATGCGCGGGAAGTGACCGGCCAGATGGAGCTGGCAAGCAGTTTTAATCTTATATTTTTTCTTACAGCTTTTGCGTCCGGCATTATCGCGGCATTCGCGTGGGTGAAAGAAAACATTTCTTCAACACTGCCCGGGATAGCGGTTACGGTTTCGCTTATTCCGCCGCTTGCGGTTTCCGGCATTGCGGCATCGATTTTTTCACGCGACTTATTTAGCGGCTCACTTACGTTATTTTTAATCAATCTTCTGGGAATAGTGGTCGCGAGCACGATTGTTTTTGCGTTGTTCGGATTTCCCGCGCTTCAGGGCGTAGAGGAGCGGGAAATCCATGAGGAAGCGGCGCGTGCGGAAAAAGAACGGCGACAGAAAGAAGAAGCGGACGCCGCAGAATGGCGCAACCGTCATCGCGCGTAGCGCCTCCTTCCTTCCATTGTTATATGGCGATATCCATTACTGTTTTTTTACTCTCGTTTGTTTTGATAATTTTTGCCGGCGGCTTATTGCCGCGCGCGCTCTCCGGCGTCGCGCGGATTTTACAGCTTTCGCAATTCATCACCGCCTTTTTGCTGGTTTCGTTTGCGACATCAATCCCCGAGCTTTTTATCGGCATTTCCTCCGCGGTTCAGGACATTCCGGGTATATCTTTGGGCAACATTCTCGGCGCGAATCTCGTCAACATCACGCTCAAAGTAAGTCTTGTGGTTTTTGTCGCGGGAACCATAACCGGCGCGGGAAAAATTTCTTCCCAAAATTTTTGGTTAGTTTTTTTCATTTCTTTGTTACCGATATTGTTGGCATCTGACGGAATTATTTCCCGCGGAGATGGCATACTGTTGCTTGCCGCCTTTGTTCTGTATGTCGTCAAAATTTTTCAGGACAAAGAGTACTTTCATAAGCATATGCATCCGAATGAGCACCCGACATTTGCGTCTCTCGCGCACATTATACGGTACTTTGGGATGTTTCTCGTAAGTATGTCGCTCGTTTTAGCCGGTTCCTTTTTGCTTATTTGGTCGGCAAAAGAGATTGTGAGTGTATATTTTGACGCGCATTATATATTATTTGGAATTATTATTCTTGCGCTCGGCACGACGCTTCCGGAATTGATTTTCGGAATCCGCGTCGCGCTTGCGGGACACGGCTCCGCGATGCTTGGCAACACGCTCGGCGCGGTTGCGTACAACAGCGCGGGTATTGTCGGCATTGTCGCGCTTATTAACCCCATCACGCTTGATTTTACGGGAGATCTTTTCGTCGTCGGTATATTTTTGTTTATCGCGTTTGCGCTCTTTCACTTTTTTGTATATACGAAACATAAGATTAATCGAACAGAGGCGCTTGTGTTATTATTGGTATACGGAGCATTTCTTTTCCTCACCATTTCGGAATGTGTTTCGTGTTTGCTAAAGTAAGGGGTGTTATATGGAAATCGCAACTATTCTCATTGTCGGGATTATTGTCGGAGCGTTTGTCGCGTGGTTTTTGTTTCGTGGGCGTGGAGAAAAAACGGACGAAATAACCAATAGTTTTCTTTTGCTTCAGAATCAAACG
>CAZKXD010000075.1:3750-4004 GCA_964556765.1 uncultured Candidatus Saccharibacteria bacterium
ACAAAAAGCTCGGCGAATCATCACAGTTGGTGAACGAGTCGCTTAAAACGCAATTCGGAGAATCTCAGCGCCTTGTGAAAGAAATTACCCGCGAGCTTACGGAGGTAAAAGAAACCGGAAAACAAATGGTTGGTTTTGCGGACCAGCTTCAGGGACTTCAGGATATTCTGAAAAATCCGAAACAACGAGGGGTGCTCGGAGAATATTATCTGGAAGCGCTTCTTAAAAACGTGCTTCCGCCGGGAAGTTATCAA
>CAZKXD010000076.1:0-295 GCA_964556765.1 uncultured Candidatus Saccharibacteria bacterium
ATATTGATACGCCGTTTGATTTTACGGTTGCGGAAGTTATGTATCAAAAATTATTTTTATGAACGCGCGCATATGCGACAGTATACAAAAATGTATTATTGACGAGCTCCCGAACATTGTACGGCTTCGCAACAAAAGAAAAATTAAAAAAGACGGCAGTTTTGTGACGGAGGGAGATTTGCGGTGTGAGAAAACCGTTATCAACTGCGCGCGGTCGTTTCGCGGCGAGGCATTTGAAATTATTTCAGAAGAAAAAGACTGCGGGGATTTTGTCTACGATGCTCGCAAAAATTAT
>CAZKXD010000076.1:371-3994 GCA_964556765.1 uncultured Candidatus Saccharibacteria bacterium
GTGCTGGACCCGATTGACGGTACGGAAAATTTTACGTCGGGACTCAAAGAATGGGGAGTTTCCGTTTCCGTTTATAAAAAAGGAACGCACGCGGAGTCTATGATATTTTTGCCCGAACTCGGTTTGTGCATCAAAACGGGTGACCGGATATTAAAACACGAGTCACGGATTCGCGGACTTTCCTCATCGCTAACAAAAAATCATTTTCAAAATTTAAAAAACGGATTGGAATATCGGGTGATGGGCTGTTGCGTGTACAACCTTTACAACGCGATAACCGGCTCTTTTATTTCTTTTGAAAATCCGAAGGGCGCGTGCGCGTGGGATGTGCTCGCCGGATTTAACTTGGCGCTGGAGCACGGATGCTCCGTTGTCGTTGAGGGAAAAAAATATACGGGGGAGTTTCTAGACCCGCGGCGGAAATACCAATTTATTGTACGGCATGCATAATACAACAAACAAAGTAATTATTGTTGCTGAATGTACCACGAACCACGCGGGCGATGTTGGTCGTTTGAAAGAAATGGCATATCGGGCGAAAGAAGCGGGCGCGGATCTTATCAAAATACAGAAACGGGATGTAGACACTTTTTACGCAAAAGAGCATCTGGATGTGCCGTATACTTCTCCGTTTGGAACCACACTCGGAGAATATCGGCGCGCGATAGAATTGTCCCTGGAAGATATCGCGGAGTTTGATGCGGAATGCAAAAAGATAGACATTGATTGGTTTGCCACTATTTTGGATTTTAATTCTTTTGTCGCTCTGAAATCATTTAATAAGAGACTCCTTAAAATTCCTTCAACTATTTCGGAACACAAAGATTTTCACTCAAAAATCGCGGAACAGTATATGGGCCCCCTTGTTGTTTCAACCGGCTACACGTCGTCGGAGTATGAGCAATATGTTCAGGATACATTTAAGAATAATGAAATCGTTTATTTATTACAGGCGACTTCGGCGTATCCTACTCCGCATACGGATTGCGGAATCGCCGTGGTGCGGCATTATCATGAATTAAGCAGGAAGAATCCAAATATTGTCCCGGGCTATTCAAGTCACGACGAAGGGTCTCTCGGGTGCATGATGGCGGTCGCTTCGGGCGCTCGAATGATTGAAAAACACGTAAAGCTCGGCAGCACATCGTGGATTCACTATGATAGTGTTGCGCTTGACCTCTCAACGGATGAATTTGCTGATTTTGTAACAGACATACGGAAAGCGGAAGAAATGTGCGGAAGCGAAATTAAGACAATTAAAGCGAGCGAAAATCATAAATATCCGGTACGGGGCGTGTAGCGCATAAAATTATGGAAACACCCGTTGTTTGTCAAAAATGTCTCGGAACGCTGGAACAAGACGGAGAAAAAGCCGTATGCGCGGTATGTCGCGCGTCTTTTGCGGTTCGCGATGGCGTATATTATTTCACGCCGGTTGCTCATTCTCCGGAAATTAAAAAAAATGCCCGTGACCAAAAACGGTGGACGGTATGGCGTACAAAAAATTTTGAGTATCTAAAAAAACAGCTTCAAGGCGTCAAAGAAGGCGCGCATATTTTGGATGTCGGCGCGGGAGAGGGGCACTTCAAAGAACTTTATAAAAATTTACAATATACGGGTATAGATTTTTATCCGTATGAGGACGTGAGCGTGGTTTCTGACATTACCCAACGGTTTCCATTTAGAGCGGATGCGTTTGATTGTCTTGTCTTGTCAAACGTGCTGGAGCATATTCAGGAACCGGAACGAATGCTTCACGAATGTTATCGCGTGTTGCGACCGGAGGGAAAAATCATTATCCTTGTCCCGTTTATCATTAAACTTCATCAAATCCCGTATGATTTTCTGCGGTACACGCATTTTATGCTTGCATATCTTTTGAAAAAGGCGGGTTTTAAAGATATTGAAATAGAAAAAATAGGCACGATATATGATGTGCAGGAAGTAATGAATAGCAATATTTTTTCTTTGTATCGTCACAACTTAAGAAAACATATTCCGAATAAATATGCGCGCGCCGTACCATATATATTTCTAAAAATATCCCGCACTCTTATTTTTGGTTTTTTCTCGCTTTTAAGAAAAATGTATAACGATACGATAGACGAAACGGAAGGAGACGCGTGCCCGTCCGGATACGGCGCGGTTGCCGTGAAGTAGACACGATAGTAGGCACAACAGCAGGCACAATAGAAGGCACAATATCCCCGCACATCACACTGCAAATAATGGACATCCGATGTCCATTATTTGACGTGTCCGACATTTATTTATTACGGGCTATTGACAAAATATCGTTTTTGATTTAGCTTGTGGAAAGAAGATTTTGGCGATGCGGCGTATGCGCGATAGGCATACGAGGGTAAGGAGGCGGAGTATGATAAAAGTTGACGCGATTCCGCTTGTCAGCGTGGAGGGAACTTCATTTGAATGCGGGGGACAGTTGGGTTATATGTGGCGTGATTCTCTCACTGTTATGGCTCAAAAGAAGCGTGACGGAGCACGCCCGTGGTGGTATGGAGGAAAAGAACCGTTTACATCGCTTCTCAAGGATTATGTCCCGCATCTTCCCGACGTATATCGTGGTATGGCGCGCGGTTCCGGCCTTAGAGATGACCAAGTTGGCTCAAGCGTTCCGATGGATGATGGGGGCTGCACTTCATTTGCGGTACATCCGTTTCTTACATCTGCTAGGCACCCAATTTCAGGACAAACAAAAGATACCGATAGCAATCGGCGTTTGAAATATATAGTCCTTCGTTTTGCGCCGACAGACGCGCCTCACGCGCTTACGGTTACGTATCCCGGATGGCTTTTCGGACACGGATTCGTACGCGGTAGGTGCGCGGTGTGGCGCAACGCTCTCAATGCCGGTGTTTCCAAAAAAGGAAAAATCCCGTACGCGGTGTGGGGTATTGTTGCCCTTCACTGTTCAGTTGTGGAAGAGGTGAAAGAAGAAACCGGACGTTGGGGAGTTGCGCGCGAGAATGGTCATTGCACCGTAGCAGACAGTCATGGCGGGATATTAGGAGTTGAAATGGGGGAAGCGGGTATGTATTTTTGTCGGAGTTTGGACGACGGCGTATATGTTCACGCAAATAAACCGTGGCATCGAGTTTCCGCGGAATGTATGACGGGAAGCGTGATGCAAAACGTGATGCAAGCAAATTCTGCACATCGCGAAACACAGTTGCGCGCGAATATTCTGAAACACAAGGGGCTTACCGCGCCGCTTATATGGTCTGCGCTTGTTGACCACACCAACTATCCAAATTCGGTTTGTCAACACAATGCTCCCGACCTTGAAACAAGCGCGGCGATTGTTGCCGAGCCGACTCGCGGACTTATTCATGTCAGTCGCGGAGCGCCGTGTGAAAATTGGCCCGTGACATATTCGCTATAATAGATGAATGAGTACAGCCACCAGCTATGCCGGTGGCTTTTTTACTGTAAATTATCGGGTAACATAAGCGGTGAACGCGGTGTTATAGTATGAAAGGTTATGGGAACGCGGATTTCAATTCAAGGAACGGAGAAATCATTCGGGGGGAATGATGTTTTTGTTATTGCCGAAATTGGAAAGAATTTTATACAAACGGAAGATGACCGTAGCGTAGAAGAAT
>CAZKXD010000077.1:0-3994 GCA_964556765.1 uncultured Candidatus Saccharibacteria bacterium
TGGCGGAAAATTGTCAGCGGTGCGGCCCACTTCGCCTTCGCTCATTTATAGCCGCGCGTGGCGAAGCGAAAGGAGCACGGCGCGTTAAAGAAATTTTTGTATTGTTTGCGCTATTTTTTTATATTCACGCGGATGAAACCATTGTATTGTCGCGTCTTTTTTGAACCATGTTTTTTGCCGTCGCGCATAATGCCAAATCGCGGCGTTTAATTGTTGCGCCATTTCATTTTTTGATATGGTTCCTTGCAGGTATCGTGCCAAATAGCGGTACTCAAGCCCCAATTCTTCCATTCGTTTCCACGAAACGCCTCTGCCGGACGGAGGACGGTGAAGTTGTTTAACCTCTGCGAGCATTCCGTGCGCAAGTCGTTTTAACAACCGTGCGCGTATTTTTTGTTTCAGCTCTTTGTCCGGAATTCGTAGACCGATGTTGAGCACATCATATTTTTTTTCTGCCGTTTTCAGTGGCGGCACTTTTCCGAGCGCGGAGACGATTTCAATCGCCCGTATCAGCCGCGCCGTGTTATGCATATCTATCGTTTTCGCGCGGCGCGGATCGCGTTTTTTTAATTCCGCGTATAATTGTCCGGCGGTCTTTTTCTGAAGGCGCGTCCGCAGTTTTTTGTTTGGCGGAATATTGGGTAGTTGTATCGTGCCAAGTAAAGCATTTATGTAAAATCCCGTACCGCCGACCACAATCGGCACTTTTTCTTTTCGTACGATATATCGTATGATTTGATCAGCGTTATTTTTATATTGATTTACTGTATATATGCGACGCGGATCTGCGATGTCAAGCATATGGTGGGGGACGCCGCGCATCTCTTTTTTGGTTATTTTTCCGGTTCCACTTTTTAATCCCTTATACACCTGTCCCGAATCAGCGGAAATCACCTCGCCGTTGAATTTTTTAGCAAGCCGCACGGCGAGGTCGCTTTTCCCCGTTGCGGTTTGCCCCACAATGACAATGATTTTCTCTTTTGCGCCTGCTTTTGTTTTTTTGTTCGTTTGTGATATCATTGTTTATTATGGTACACGAACAATCACCTGCAGAAAAGCAGGAGCCATCGGCGATTTCTTCAGAAACAATGGATGCTATAAAAGCAGAGTTTATTGAATTTCTTGAAGATTTTGTCACAGACCCAAATGCGGCAATGGGTTTTTCTCCTGTTTCCGTGAATGCACCGGAGAGGGTTAAAAACGGCGAAAAGATTGAATCTCACCATCGATTACGCGACAGACTAGTTTTCATTGGTCAACAAAAAAGACTGACTCCGGATCAAATTGATTCTGTACTTGAACATTTTTTACTAGAGGATAAATAATAATAAAAATATATGACAGAAGTTCAAACCGCCGAAGGAAAGGAGGTTCCTAGTGTTACATTAAAAACTCGCGTGCGCGATGAAAGCGTCGGTGGCGATAATCCGTATCGATGGCAGGATATAGAGAGCGCGGATTTGTTCAAGGGGAAAAAAGTTGTTTTGTTTGCGTTGCCGGGAGCATTTACGCCGACATGCTCGTCTACTCACTTGCCCGGATACGAAGCATCGTACGATGAATTCAAAAAGCTCGGTATTGATGAAGTGTATTGTCTTTCGGTCAATGATGCGTTTGTTATGTTTCAGTGGGGGAAGCACCAAAAGGCGGAAAAGGTGAAGCTTATTCCTGATGGAAGCGGCGATTTTACCCGCGCGATGGGAATGCTCGTGAAAAAAGACAATCTCGGATTCGGTGAACGAAGTTGGCGGTATAGTATGTATGTTGAAGACGGCATTATAAAGAAAATGTTTGTTGAGCAGGGGTTCGGCGACAATTGCCCGACGGACCCGTTTGAAGTAAGCGACGCAAAAACGATGCTTACGTTCTTACAAAACGAAAAATAAATTAGCAATATGGCGCAGGAACAAGAAATGACCCGTCTTCTTAAGAGGCGGGTCATTGCGTGTGAGCGGCAATTTTTCTTTTTATCCGCGCCGCATAGGTAAGCACTTGACGCACATATTCAAGATTTCTGTTGTAATTCCAGATAGAGGCGCGCTTGCTTCTCCGAAAATGATTGATTGCTAAATAGTGCGCAATGCTCGGAATGGCGTCGCGCGGGTCTTGCATATCAATCGTGCCGTCGCCGTTACCGTCAACGGCGAAGTTTTTTATTGAGCTTGGAATAAATTGGGCTATTCCGATTGCCCCCATACTTGAGCCGCGTATTTCAAACGGTTGCCAGCTGTATTCTCGCGCCAGCTCAAGAAACGCCTCGATTTCCCGCCGCGCGAATTCTTTTCTTGATGGATTATGGGAATATAAAAAATACAACCGCGGCAGAACAAGATACATTCCCGTGCACACTCCGAAGTATGTTTCTTTTCTTAAGATTGCGATGATATATTCCGCAGGCACACCGTATGTTTTTTCAGCGGCAGTGAACATTTCTTTATTTTGGAAAAAATATTCCGCTCCGATTTGTATTGATTTTGACCCCAGAAGTTTAAATTCATCCGTATACTGCTCCAAGAAATTAGTGCAGGTGTCGTGCCGATATTCCTCGGTGGAAAACATTCTCGGGTCGGAAAAAATGCCCTCCAGGAAATCTTCGGTCAGAAACGGATTTTGTCCAAGAGCTATTTTTAGCTCCTCAAGCGGACTCTCGATTTTTATGGAAGGAGGGTCAAGGGCAAATGAATACTGCGGTGCAAGGAATGCCAAAGTGCAAAAAAAATATATGGCCGCCGAAGCAATGCGTCGCATGGTGGCACCCTCGGCTCATCGCGGGAGGTCTCTTTATATCTATATCTTTATTGTGAAACGGACGCAAGCGCCGTGTGCGTATCTTTTTTCTTGCTCGGTGTACAAATGATATACTGATTATATGAACGACAAAGACGGGGAATACCATCTGTACGCAATCTATCTTGCCCGCGGGATTAATCTTTCAAGGGCGGCGGTTAAGCTTGAAAAAAATCTCATCAGCACGCGACGAGAGTTTTTGACGTATCTCTTGGGCCCGCACGAATTTTTGTTTGTTTTTTCTTTTGGGGCGGTTGTGTTTGTGAACATTGCGAAAGAGCATCAAGCCGCGATGCGGCAGGCGCTCGGCAAGTTTTTAGAGAAACCGGTTAGAAAAGGTTATGACGAATCGTATGTGCTGAAAAAAGAACATGAAAAAATGCTTGTGGCGGCAAACGGCGCCTCGCTCCCGTCTGTCGGTATTGAAGAAATAGAGATTGCCGCGCGGGTGCTCGCGCAGTCGGTGGCGCTGGAACACATTGAGTCGCTAACCGAAGAAATTCTGGCGAATGTCGCCGCGACAAATGCGGAGCTTGAGCAGTCGGGGAAATTTTTAAGTTACACAAAACCGATTCTTCAGCTTTCCGCGCGCAATAGCAATATCATTCAGTTTGTTATTTCAAAACTTTCACTTTTGGATAAGCCGGATATTTTATGGGAAAAGGAACGCTTGGAAGCATTCTTTTCCCAGCTTGCCGATTTGTTTGAGCTGCGTTCCCGATTTCGTAATATTGAATATAAAATAGGATTTGCCCGCGACAACTCGGAATTTGCCATTACGGTTTTGTCGTCTCAACGCGCAAATTTTCTGGAATTGGTTATTGTGATTCTTATTGCTGTAGAAATCGTACTTTTCTTTGTGGGGTTTTAATTATCATTTTTCAAGCGAGGGCAGTATTTCGTTGATTAATTTTTTAAACCAATAGGTATATGATGCGGGGGCTTTCGCCATATCTTTTTTGAGCGATTCTATTGTTGCCCACCTGAAGTCGTCCGCCTCGTTTTTGTTGAGCGTCGGGTTCGCTTCGTGTGTGCCGAAGATGACGTGGTCATATTCGTATTCGGTAAGCCCGTTTTCAAATGGCGCGCGATATACAAACTGCGCTACTTCTTTTAGCGCGCACTCAATTCCCATTTCCTCCCGCAATCTTCTTTTTGCCGCGTCCAAAGTTTTTTCCCCATGACGCGGATGACTACAGCATGTGTT
>CAZKXD010000078.1:0-3905 GCA_964556765.1 uncultured Candidatus Saccharibacteria bacterium
GCCGGCAGGCAGGAGCCAGCGGCGCAGGCGGGGGAGTTAATATAGTCCAATACTGCGCGGCTTGTGGTGAACAAAGTTGAACCAAGCGAGTTCCATTATTATCTCGGGACTTGGTTCCACTGAGGTCACCACTCGAAGTGTCCCGAGGGACTATATTAGCGACATAGGGCATGTCGACAGGAGAGGAGCTTATTTCACCGTTACGCTTTTTGCGAGGTTGCGGGGCTTGTCGGGGTCAAGTCCGCGAAATACCGCAAGATAATACGCGATAATTTGTGTGGCGATGATATTAACAACGGGAGATAACGCGCCGATATCGGGAACGCGAATATATCGGTCAAAAATTTCTTCTTTGGCGGGTCCGATTCCTATGACAAACGCGCCGCGCGCCTTGAGCTCTGCCACACTATTTAATATGTCGCGCGCATGCTCGTCATTGCCAAAAAGCGCGATGCAGGGCGTCCCTTTTTCAATAAGTGCGATAGTGCCGTGTTTTAACTCACCTGCCGCGATGCCCTCTGCGTGAATATATGAAACCTCTTTTATTTTTAAAGCGCCCTCAAGCGCGGCGGGATAATTCACACCTCTCCCGATAACAAATAAGTGGTCTTTTGACGCGACACTACGCGCGATATCTTTTATTTTTTTAAACGTCTCCTCGGTAAGCCATCCGCGTATCTTCTCAATATCTTTTGTGAGCGCGCGAACGGCGCGGGATAATTGCCCCCTAAGTGCATACGCGAGCATTGCAAAGGTCATCAGCTGTGACGTCGCCGCTTTGGTGGAAGCGACGGCTATTTCGGGACCCGCGTTAATCGGCAATATGCAATCTGATGCCCGCTCCACCGAAGAGCCGCGCACATTGATAACCGAAAGAATTTTGCACTTCTTTTTTTGGGCAATGTCTATAATTTCCAGCACATCCGCGGTTTCTCCGCTTTGGGTTACCGGAATGAGGAGGCTTTGTTTGTGAAGCAACGGACTATACCGATGAAATTCGGACGCATGGGCAAAAAAAACATTTTTATTCGCGATGTTGGAAAACAGGTATTGCGCCGCCATAGACATATGCGCCGCGGTTCCGCACGCGACCAAAAACACCGAATCCGCGGCGGTGATCATCTGCGCCGCGCGTTCCATATTTTTTAAATCCTGTCCCAACGTGCGCGCGAGAGATTCTTTCTGCTCCTCAATTTCTTTGAGCATAAAATGCGGGAACCCGCCTTTTGTCGCGTCGCTCTTTTCCCACGAAACAACCGTGTCTTTTTTTTGAATCGGACGATTCGCGCGAAAATCAAAAAAAGATATTTTTCTCGGCTCAACCTTCATATACTCTCCGTCATTCATATAGTTAATCACATTGGTGTAATCCAGAAACGCGGGAATGTCGGACGCGATGAAATACTCCCCTTCTTTTTTTCCCACGACAAGCGGTGAACCGTTGCGGGCGGCGAGCAAAAATGGCGCATCTCTGTGTGCCGCGATAATGGCAAAACGTCCCCGCAGAGCGCGGCATGTTTTTATAAAGGCGTCTTCAAACGAAAGCCCTCTGCGCATGCACATATCAATATGGTGCGGGATGACCTCCGTATCCGTCTGTGAGCGAAATATATCGGGGCCCAATTTTTCTTTTAATTCCAGATAATTTTCAATGATGCCGTTGTGCACCACCGCGATGGTTTTTTCCGTGTTAAAGTGCGGATGCGTATTTTGAATACATACCGCGCCGTGTGTCGCCCATCGCGTATGGCCGATTGCCACGTTTCCCGTTACCGCGCTAAAATCTTTCTCGTTAATCTGTGAAATTTTTCCCAGCCCCTTTTTTGTTATAATCCGCCGCGGTGTTTTCACCGCGATGCCCCAGCTGTCATATCCGCGATACTCTAAATCCTTTAGTCCGCGTATCGCTTTTATTACCGCGTGAGTGTCATCCCCGATATATGCAAAAATACCGCACATGGATTTTAAAAATATATTTGGCTTACCGCGAGAAACGCAAAGGCGACAAACAATAATACAATCAATATAACGTCTTTCATGCGACAATGGTTAGTTTTTAATAACTGTTCAGAATATCATATTCCAAAACGCGTGCAAGTCGGTATGTTTCCGGACGTTAGTAATGTCAATAGACGCGCGCCTCTCCGCACCACGGGCAATGCCATATTCGCTTGGCACGCGGCGCGTCACCCACAGACCACCACTTTTTGCATATCAGACAATTAAAATGGTGTAGGTTTTCAATACTCCTTTTGCCGCGATTATTTTTTTTGAGCTTTGTCATATAACAATGTTCGGCATCGAGGCATATCAAAACTATGAGAATCTTCGCCACTCCGAACGCGCGCCGCTTTTTTTGTTTTCAACCATTGTCAGCTCATCAAAAATCCCGTCAATAAGTTCATAATTTTTTGATTCCTCAAGTGTCACCCACGCGTAACGGTCGGATTCATCCGGATTTAATACGATATCGCCATGAACATAATCAGCCGCGCATGAAATGACAAGCGAGGGATTGCCATCCGTATGGACTGTCGCGAGACTTGTTACATATTCAATATTGTCTATATCAATGCCGACTTCTTCTTTTACTTCACGGCGCAGTGTTCGTTCCAATACATTATACCAGTAGCGTTCCGTATCTTTGGGCAATTTCAGATAATCATTCGTTTCCATTTTTCCGCCGGGCACCGTCCACATTCCCGGAAATCTTTTTTTGTTCGGCGAGCGTCTTGTAATTAAATACGTGCCGTCTTTCACGATAATGGCGGTAATCGCCACCTCGTGAAGATATTGATTTTGGACATTCATATATGTTTATATGATATCACTTTTTGCGCAATTCTTTCAAAAAATTGACATTTTTTATGATTATTACTATCATACTTTCAGCTTGTTAAGAATACGGGAGTAACGGATGAAAATCGTGCTCGCCTTCTCTTTTGGAAGTAGAGCTCGGGAACCCGGCCTTAGCAATGAAGCAATGGCGGAAGTAATTCGCCGCCTCGCTCCGGATGTAATTTCCGTTCAATGGGAAATCGGGAGGGCGCTTCGAAACCTCGGGATAACGCCGCACCATGAGGTGCTGGCGCACCGCCGAAACGGACGATATCTTGATACTGAAGAAGTTGCATCTCAGATGCTTAATTTTTTACAAGCGTCAAATCTACAGAACGAAACCGTTTCCGTGGTGGCTCATCCGGATCACCTGTCTCGTTGCGTTAAGATTCTTCGAAAACTTGGCATAACCGCAGTGGTCTTGGTTCGCGCCGATATTCCCTACGACCCACAATCCCAACAAATCTGGACACGCTCGCCATTCCTATTTCACATCCGCGAATGTCTTGCATTTCCAATTTATCTTTTCAGAGGTTACTACACCGCTTAGACCCAATTAAACGTAGCCGATTTTTTATCACCCCGCTTAACGAGTGGGGCTTTTTTATTCTCACGGGGGACACAACCAAAAAACTTGACTTTTAATACAAAATATGCCACCATTTCGGCAGACCGAAATTCCGCATAATTTAGGAGGTGCGCCGTGGGGAAAGAAATCAGATTGGTGTGGGATATATCGAACTTGCGAGTCGACGAGGAGGAGTTCGGGATCGTGGTTATGATGTTACAGGAGGAATACCGGAAACAACATGACACAAAGGCGCCGATACGAGTGGTTCAAGACTTGATGAGGCAGGGTTACGAAAAGCCTCGCGCTATGATGCTCGCACATATGGCGTCCGGGGAACTTCAGGGGCTCGTTCGCCGCTTCGAAAGCTGAGCATCTCTAAAAACTGCTCTTTTTTCGATTGAAGGATTCACAAATGCAACAGTTCTTTTCCGCCTACTGGAATTACTTGAAACTACTGCCGAAACATTTGTTTCTATATCTCTTTATTTTCCTTATC
>CAZKXD010000079.1:0-3884 GCA_964556765.1 uncultured Candidatus Saccharibacteria bacterium
CGATTCCCGGCAGCCCGAGAAATATATAGGTTTTTTAAAATTTTTGATTATCCCCAACAAATGTACAAAACAAGACCCTGTATTTGTTTTCAATAGGGGATTTCTTTGTTATACTTTGAAGTATCATTACGAACATAGATAGGTGTAGTTTCTTTTTTTGCGTCTTATGGCTTTTAAAATTTTAGTGGTGGAAGATGATGAATTGATGGCGGGTCTTCTTTCAAGAAAATTAACGAATGCGGGATTTACCGTAACGTCTGCTTTTGACGGCGAATCGGGATTAAAAAATATAGAAAAAGAAATCCCCGACATTATTCTTTTGGATTTGATTTTGCCGGGCATTAATGGATTTGATTTTTTGTCTCGCGTTAAAAAGGACGAAAAAACGAAAAATGTTCCGGTTATTATATTGAGCAATCTTGGGAGTAGAGAAGAAATTCAAAAAGGGCTTGAGCAGGGAGCTGACGATTACTTGATTAAAGCGAATGTTCTTATAGACGAAGTTATTTCTAAAATCAGCGCGCTTGTTCAAAAGCAAAAATCTTAAACAAGGGGTCGTTCGTTGCGTATTATTGGTTTTATTAGCATAATTCATATTTATATTAATGACATTTTCAAAATTTTTTCCGGTTGCGTTTATGGTTGCCGTCGTCGCGGCGGTGTGGATTTGGGTAGGACAGGTATATGCGGTCGCGTTGTGGGTGCCGTTTATCAGCTGGGCGATGTATTTTGTCTATGATCCGGCGGCGACGAAACTCAATCGTATCCCGAAGGAAATAATAGGTTTGACCGGCGGCATATTGCTCGGATATGTGACATTGTGGCTTAACCCGATTTTGGGAGGGGTTGTCGGCGCGTCGTTCGGTCTTCCGCTTACCGTTTTCTTGGTTGCGTTCACCATTGTTATGCTGGAGCTTACTGATTGGTTTGAGCTTGCCCCCGCGTATTTCTTTGCGTACGCAGGGTACTTCGCATATGTTTTCGGCGGGTTTGGCGGAGCGATTCTTGCGGATTATTCAAATTTACTTCCGGTTGCCGTTGCGTCTCTCGTGCCGTACTGGATTTTGATTCTCATTGGTTTGGGAATTGGACTTTTTACCGCATACGCGCGGAAAGTTATGTTGGGAAGAATGGGGCTGTATGGCTCTATGCAAAAAACTGTTTTTGATAAGGAGCGAGAATAGGGGAGAGATAAGAGAAAAAGCCCCGTCCGCCGACCGGCGGACGGGACTTTTTGCGCCACATTAAAATTTTTTGGCTGGTTCTTTTTGCGCTATATCCGAATCAAATGGAAATTGTATCATAAACGTAGTTCCATTTTTTTCTTCTGACTCAAAATGAATCAATCCGTTGTGTTTTTCAATGATGCTTTTGGCAATGTACAAGCCAAGCCCCGAACCTTCCGTTTGAAGCCGGATTGCATTTTGCGCGCGGTAAAATTTGTTAAAAATAAATTTTTGGTCTGTATGGGGAATGCCGATGCCGGTATCTTGTATCACGAGAAACAGTGAATTTCTTTCCACTTTGAATTTTACTTTTATTTGTCCTCCGCGCGAGGTGTATTTTAAGGCATTATCAATTATATTTTGAATTGCGAGCCCAAGCTTGCTCTCATCCGCGCGGATTAACGGTAATTTTTTGTCCGGCTTTTCAAAAACGAACACAAGTCCCGCCGCCTCTATGTTGGGACGGAGACTTTCAACGACTCCCTGCGTGATTGCGAACAGGTCTTGTGTTTTAAATTCATAGCCGAATTTTCCCTCTTCTATGCGCGAAACATCGAGGAGGTCGTTGACGAGGTCAATAAGACTTTGGTTTGCGGTAAATATGCGGGAAACAAACTTTTTCTGCTCTTCATCAAGTTGTCCGACCTCTCCCTTGCGCAATGCGTCAAGCGACCACTTTATTCCCGCCAATGGGGTACGAAGTTGGTGTGAAGCCGTGGAAACAAAACTGGTTTTTAATTGCTCTACTTCTTTTTCGTGAGTAATGTCGTGCAGAATATGCATAGCGCCGATTTTTCTTTTGTCGCTATCGCGAACCGGCACGCGGGTTATTTCCAAGATACGTTTTTGCGGACCCTCCGTGGTGAATTCTTTGGTTGAATAATCGTTTTGAGCTAAACGAGATATGGCGTGGATGTTTTTGAGATAGATGCTTTTCCGTGCAAGGGAGTAATCCATTTTTTTTCCGATGACTTCTTTGGACCCCACCAAAAGCATTTCTTGCGCCTTTGGATTAAAAAATACAACGCGTTCATCAAGGTCGTACATAATAAGTCCGTCATACAAACTTTGAATGATGCCAAATGTTTTTGCGCGCTCCGCGGAAAGATCGCCGAAGATTCTCGCGTTTTCAACCGCGGTTGCCGCCTGATTTGCCACGGTGGTTATGACACTCATCTCGGGATATTCAAATGTATGCGCGTCTTTGTAATATACGCATGCGCCTCCCACGATTTTATTTTTTTTAATAAGCGGCGCGCATAAAAGCCCGTGGTAATTTTGTTTTTTTGCCGCGGAAAGCCATGATGTCGGTAAAAACGGGTCTTTTTGCACGTTGCTTGTCGCCCACGCTTGTCCCGTATTCATCGCTCTCCCTATCCACGCGCTGCCGACGGGGAGAGGGTCTTTGCGGGAGTGTTCTATATATTGCTTCTGCATTCCATAGGCGGCGATAATATAGACGCCCTTTTTGTCGGGAGTGAAATTCCAGAAATTTACATATTGTGCTCCGAGCGCGCGCCCTACGGATTTTGCGATTCGTTTCAAAATAAGCTTAATGTCTGTTTCAACCGCGAGATATTGCGATGTGTGTTCAAGCGCCGAGAGCGCTTTCAGTAGTTTTTTGTGTTCTGTCGTTGACGGCAGTATTTTTTTGCTCGTTTTGTTGCCGCGCGGAACGATGTGGTTATGTATTCAGGGGTTACCACATATTCTTTTTCTTTTTTACTCATTAGTTTTACTATATAATAAATTAAATCAGTTTGGTAATGTTAATTATGAGAAGGGGATGCGCCCGCGTATCTCGCGCGTATCCCGATTGAGTATACGCATATGGAATATATTGAAAAAAATATAAAACACGAAATACGGGAACGGACCGTAACATATATTACGGCCGCGTTTGGTTTGGTGGCGGGGCTTGCGTGGAATGACGCGGTAAAAGCGGTTATTGAATATGTATTTCCCGTTCAAAAAGATACGCTGTGGGCAAAGTTCGGCTATGCGTTTGCGCTTACTGTTATTTTTGTCTGTATCACAATATATATTGCCCGCGTGCTCAAAAAACAGTAGAGTGGCTATATTCCCATGATATTAACTCGGCACGCAATTCTAAAAGAAATACAGAAAGGTTCAATACGCCTTGAGCCATTTTCCGAAAAACAGGTTGGCGCGGCCTCCATAGACCTGCATCTGGGGAATATATTTCGGCCGCTTGTGAACGCGCGCCATGCGATAGTTCTTGACGATGACGCGGTGGATGGTGAACAATATGGAGACCGTGTTCGTTTGAAAGACGGAGAAACAATTACGCTGAAGCCGGGAGCGCTTGTGCTGGGGATTACGAAGGAAAAGATTACCATATCTCCCAATCTCGCGGGACACATAGAGGGAAGGTCGCAGGTTGCTCGTGTCGGTCTCGGCGTGCACGTTACTTCAGGATTTATTCATCCCGGCACATCAAGTATTCAGGTGCTTGAAATTTCAAACACGTCGCCAAATGAACTGATTCTTACACCGGGTTTGAAAATATGCCAGATTGTTCTTGAGCGGTGTGAAGGGGAGGATGTATATTCGGGAAAATGGGAAGGGCAAGTTGAGCCGTGATGCGCGTGCGTGAAATCATTGAGACGGAAGCGCACCCTTAGCTCAGTGGTAGAG
>CAZKXD010000080.1:0-3573 GCA_964556765.1 uncultured Candidatus Saccharibacteria bacterium
CATTTTTTGTTTTTTTGCGCGGATCGCGGGGCAACGTTTCCGAGTTGAACATATGGACCAAATCGTCCATGGAGAACGAATATGTCTTCGCCGGTTTCCGGATGTTTTCCTATCGGCTCGTCCGGCTTTAATTCCACTCCCTCTATCGTCCGCGCGCCGTCACAATCGGGAAAGCGCGAGCAACTCATAAATTTTCCTCCTCGTCCCAGTTTGATAATCATAGAAACGCCGCACTTGGGACATATATATTCGTCCGGCGCGTTTCCCAAATCGGTTATTTTAGGGATATGTTCTTTCGCGCGGACGTCTTTTGAAAATGGCGTATAAAAATCCGTAACCGTTTGCTATTTCATCAAGTTCATTTTCCATTTCCGCGGTAAATGTGTCGCCGATATAGGTAGCGAAATTTTTTTCAAGAAAATCACTCACAATTTCTCCCGTATCGGTAGGGATGAGCGCGCGTCCCTCTTTTTCAACATAACCGCGATCAGCGATTGTTTTCATAATAGATGCATATGTGGAGGGCCTCCCGATGCCGCGTTTTTCCAATTCTTTAATGAGCCCCGCTTCGCTGTATCGGGAAGGCGGTTGTGTTTGTTTTTGTTCATCTTTAATTTCAATGAGTTCTAATTTCTCTTTCTCCATTACGGCAGGAAGCTCTACGGATTCACCGTGCGCGGCGGGGTCTGCGGCGAGCCATCCGTCAAAAAGAGTTTGAGAACCGTTTGCGGCAAAGTCGGGTATTCCACCGTCCGGTATGTGCGCGGTAATTTTTGTTTTCAGTAATTGAGCGTCTTTCATTTGGGATGAAATAAAGCGTCTCCATATGAGCGCGTATAATTTTTTCTGCTCATCCGCGACTCCCGCGTGCTCTAGAGACGCATTCGTCGGACGGATTGCTTCATGCGCTTCCTGCGCGCTTTTGCTTTTCGTTTTGTAAAAACGCGCTTCGGGATACGCTTCTCCATATAATTTTTGAATGACAAGAAGCGCCTGTTTTTGCGCCTCCGCGCTTATATTCGTGCTGTCGGTGCGCATATAGGTAATGGCGCCAGCTTCATACAGACGTTGCGCGATGCGCATTGTTCGCGCGGGCGCAAAGCCGAGTTGCGAGCTCGCCGCTTGCTGGAGCGTGGAGGTGGTAAACGGCGCCCGCGCGGAACGCTTCATCTGTGTTTCTTTTATTTCTTTTACGCTCCACGTGCCGTTTTTTCCAACCGAGAGAATGCGCTCCGTTTCTTTTTTATCTCGCGGCTCTTCCGCACAGGTAAGAATAAGCGTTGCCCCCTTTTCTGTTTTTGTGGTGGCGGTAATAATCCAGTAGTCTTCCGGACGAAAGGCTCTGATTTCCCGTTCGCGTTCCATAATAATGCGCAATGCGGGCGATTGGACGCGCCCCGCGGAGAGTCCGTAACGGACCTTTTTCCAAATAAGACCGGAGAGGTCGTAGCCGACGAGACGGTCAAGCACGCGTCGTGCTTCCTGCGCCTTGCGCAGATTTTGGTCAATATCGCGCGGATGTTTCATTGCTTCCTGAACGGCGGACTTGGTGATTTCGTGGAACACTATCCGTTTGGCTTTTGACTCGTCGAGGCCACAGACTTGGGCGATGTGCCATGCGATTGCTTCCCCTTCACGGTCGGGGTCTGTGGCGAGGACGACTTCATCCGCTCCTTTGCAGAGTCGTTGTAATTCTTTTACCACTTTTTCCTTCCCCGGAGAAACTTCGTATCGCGGAATAAATCCGCTTTCTATATCAATTGCCTGTTTATTATTTTTCGGCAGATCACGAATATGCCCGACGGATGAAGTGACGGTATATTTGCCATCAAGATATTTAGAAATGGTTTTTGCTTTGGCGGGGGATTCAACAACAAGTAATTTCATGGGTATGTTTTTATAATACTATGAAAAAGAGTTCTACCATATTGTTTTTATATATGCAAATTTTGGCATTTATATATTTAGTCGCACTTCGCCGCGCGTTTCCACGATAATGCCTTTTATTTCCATTGCTGAAATAAGCGCGTATGCTTCGTGCGTCGGCAGTGCGAGCGCGCGGACAAGCTCGTTGAGCAATGCGATTATCGCCCGTTCTTTTTCGGAACATTTTTCCAGTATGCTTAATTCACAATTCTTAATTTCCAATTCTTGCTCAATGTTCCAATGATTTAAAATATCGGCGCCGGAAGTGACCGGTATCGCGCCAAGTTTCAGCAACTGATGCGCTCCGCGTGATTGCGGAGAAAAAATTGAACCCGGTACGACAAAGACATCGCGGTTATATTCGGTCGCGAGCCGCGCGGTAATAAGCGTGCCCGATTTTTCCTCGGCTTCAACAACGAGCACTCCGCGCGATATTCCCGCCATAAGGCGGTTTCTTTGCGGGAAGGAATATGGCGTTGCCCTGAAATCCGGTTCAAATTCGGAAAAAAGCGCTCCTCCCGCGGAAATAATTTTTTGAGCAAGTTGTCCGTGCGAGGCGGGATATAAAACGTTTGAGTTAAGACCCGACCCCGGAAACGCAATCGTTATAAGTCCCGCGTCAAGCGCCGCGCGATGCGCGATTGCATCTATGCCAAGTGCGAGTCCGGAGACGATAATAATTGATGCCAGACTTTTGATATTTGATTTGCCCAATTCGGAGATGATTTTTTCCGCAGCCTGTTTCCCGTATGAAGAATACTTTCGGGAACCGACGACAGAGAGACACAGCGCGTCTTTCGGGGGAAGCGTGCCGCGGATGTATAATTGTTTGGGAGGTTCCGGGATCTCTAAAAGTTGAGGTGGAAAAGCCGTTTTTTGAATAATGGTAATTTCGCTCATATGTTTTTATACTATATACTATATACTGTATACATACGTAATATTCACCCAGCACTTATTTTGTAAAATATATCACGATACGGCGCTTCGCGCATTCGCCGGTTGGCGGAGAGGATGGTCTTTTCGGAACCGTGCTTTGTGCGAACGCACCGATTGGCTTTTTATACTTTTCTTTTTGGGAATAATTGTGGCAAAATAAGTGCATGGGTGCTCAAAAAATATATTCGCTGGCACTCATTATTTTTTGGCATGTTAGATATAAAATTTATTCGTGAAAATTTAGACCTGATTAAGGAAGCGGTACGCAAAAAACATATTACCGTTGATGTTGACGAGCTTATTCGGCTTGACCATAAGCGGACGGCGACTCTTCAGGATGTTGAGAAAATGCGCGCTGAACAAAACGAGCATTCAAAAAAAATAGGAGCGGCGGCGGGCGAGGGCGGACGCGTTGAAAATATAGAACGAATGCGGTCGCTTAAAACGCTTCTTCAGCAAAAAGAAAAAGAGCTTGAGGCGGTTATGATTCCGTGGAGGTCTCTTATGCTTCAGGTTCCGAATATCCCCGACATATCCGTGCCTGAAGGGGAAGGTGATGCGGACAATAAAGAAATCAGGACGTGGGGGAATGTTCCGAAATTTTCATATACCCCCAAAAATCACATTGAGCTTATGGAACAGTTGGATATGGTTGATTTTGCGCGCGGCGCAAAATCTGAAAAAAGTTGCTTGCACTGAGCGAGCCGT
>CAZKXD010000081.1:0-3543 GCA_964556765.1 uncultured Candidatus Saccharibacteria bacterium
CTTGTAGACATCCTTGCCGCCCACGACTCCGGTCTTCTGTTTCTCGTGGAGCCACTGCCCCACGTCGCAGAGATTGTACTCGGCAGGACCCGTCGCTTCCAGTTCGGGGTGCATCGGCTTTTTCGCCCAGTCGGGATACACGGGGCGGATCTTGCGGTCGATGCGGATGATTTCGCCAATTTTGTCCGTGTGCTCGCGCACGACGGTGACAATGGCGTCCAGCATCGCACCGCTACGTTTTGCATCCTTGAGCACCATCTGGAACGACGCGCTCTTGATGTTGCTCCTCCGCAAGCGAGGAATCAGCCTGTCGGAAAACTTGCCAGCTTGCTCGCGCGAAATCGGCTTCGTGGATGGGGTCACGGCATGAGCCATGGCGTCATCCCCTCTCAGTTGTATGCTGCTGGTTCTCCGGGTCATCCGAAGTTTGCCACAGCGGAAAAAGCCTCGACATGGGCACTTTCCGCCGCAGCAAACTTTCTCAAAGAACTCGAAGTATTATACGATTCTCTATAATTCCTGTCAATTGCGCCAAAATCGCTGATTTTAGGCCACGCCCCGCCGCCATTCAATTTTGGATTCCCCCGTGAAAAATAAGAAAGAATGGGAAGCGGCGGGGCGAGGGTTCGAGAGTGCGCGAGCACGCGCGCGGAGCGTGCGATTAGCTCTCGAAAAAGGTTCGCGCAAAGGTTAGAATTAGATCACAAAAGAAACCTCGGCAGCAGAGAGGTTTCTATTTGTGAGCCTAGTGTCCCTAGGATGGAACACCATTGAGGATATGGTACTGCAATGGGAACAGGTATTCCAGCTCGTTTCTGTGCCTGGATTTAGTGCCACATCGTGAAATTGGTGGAAAAATGGTGGCTGTCTCCGTTTTCGTTGAGGAGTGGAATAGGTGTTTGGTGCACATGATTATGGTTTTAGAGTAGCATAAGAGAGCCACATCTTGGCTTTTTCTTAAAATTTGTTATGGTTTCCATAGAGTAACATTGGATGGAAAACAAACAAAATGGGTGATTGGGTAACAGATTGGTGCAACACACCTTTAACCGGAGGACCGCGAGCTGGTCCATATATAAGAGCCCAAGAACCTTACTGCGGACGGAATATTGGGGACAAGCAGTGGTTTGACAAAAGACCAAATCGCAAACATTGGAGAGTTCTTAAAAAAGAGGGCGGACGATTCCTCTGTCAATTTTTGGGATGGCGTGCCAAGCTCTCTGATCGTGTAATACAGTATAAAGGATTTAGCATCAAAAGAGGAGAAGATTCAATTGAGCATACCGATGCGGGGTCTTGTATTGACACCTGTCGTGTTTATTACATAAGCGGAGAATTTCCAGAGGCGATAGGAGTATGTAAAAAAGGAGATAAGATAAAAACAGGACCCTTTCATTCCATCCTTGATGCAAAACTATACATAGACCACTGTTTGGGAGAATCCATAGGACGATTTTATGTTCATCTTCTCGATCAAATTCTTTCTAAAAAGAAGAAAAAGGAATAAAATATCCCCGCAAGCCGCCAAAATGCAAGGCGGCTTTTCTTTTACCCCACCCCATCACTCACTATATTTCAATATTGAGAAAATGGTTTAAACTTATTTTATTTTATATGGGATAGTGGTAACAGGCACCATTTTTTTATATTTTGTATGTCATAATATTTTTGTTTTTCTTTGACCGAAGCAGAAAGTCAAATTCTATGGTCACAAGTTACTAAGTATTTTATGAAAGCTCCGCTTCCAAAAATACTAAGTACTCGCGACCCCACCTCGCCCACCTCGCTTCGCTCTTACTCACTTTAAATATTTATACCCTAACTCTTTCAACTTATTCCCTAACGCTCTTTTTAGTTGCGAACGGCCAAAACCACTCTTGAGAAATTCCTCTCGCGCTTTTGCATCTTTCTTGTTTGTGAATGCTTCATAATAAATCAGAAGTAATGGTCTTCTATAAGAAGTTGCCTTAACTGTACCGTGAAAATGTTCTCCTAATCGTTCTTTCAAGCTCTCCGTATAACCAATATATAACTTTCCATCTTTTTTGCTAAATAAAACGTAAAAGTATTTTATCTTCATATTGCTACGACACCTTATAAAGTCAGACTTTATAAGGTGTCGCTCCTTATTTGGATAAAACGCATGACCGAGTCAAACTCGGTTCATCGCGTTTGACGCGATGACCCCAACCGGAGTCGAACCGGTGTTCCAACGTTGAGAACGTTATGTCCTGACCACTAGACGATGGGGCCATGTAATGAATTATGAATAAGGAATCAGGAATTAGGAATACGGGATATCTGAACGCTTAAAATCATACCATATTTCAGCAGAAAATACATAGAACGATTGGCGCAAAAATTGGAGCAAAAAAAGATACGAGGTGTATAATACATCATATATATACTTTTATGCTTTCAAAAAAAATAGCGCACATCAGAAACATCGGGGAAAAAATGCACGCGCCGGAGTGGCTCATTGACGAATTGTCGGCGCCGAGACGCGTTCTAAAAATGCGCTTTCACGCGAGCGTCGCGGGAAAAGAAAAAAACATAACGGCAATCCGCGTGCATCACTGTAATCCGTATCCGGAAGGGGCGCGGCCATACAAAGGAGGTACACGATTCCATCCGGGAGTAAGCGAGGAGTTGCTAACGGTTCTCGCGATGGATATGACCGAGAAATGCGCGCTCGCGGGACTTCCCTTTGGCGGCGCGAAGGGCGGCATTGCGTTTGACCCGAAAACCTGCACTGAGAAAGAACTCCGTGATATTACCGAAGCAATGACGCGAGAAATGTTGAAAAGCAACATTCCTCATCCGGATATTGATGTGCCGGGGCCTGATATGGGCACCGACTCGCGCACTATGTATACAATGTATCGCGCGGCGGCGGAAGCAAATCATTTCCGAACAATTCCAAACATCGCGGCGTGCGTAACGGGAAAGCCGATAGAACACGATGGAATTCCCGGGAGAGAGAACGCGACTTCTCACGGGCTTCTCATTCTGCTCAAAGAATTTATCCGACTGACAAAACACGCGTATGGAAATCATCCGCGTATCGCCATTCAGGGAATGGGAAATGTCGGAGGAAACACGGCGCTCCTCGCCCGTGAACAACAATTTAATTTTAAAATCATCGCCCTCAGCGGAAGCAAAAACGGCACCCATAATCCGCGCGGCATTGACGTTTCCACGGCAAAAAAATGGTATGACGCGCACGGGTCATTTTCCGGATTCAAAGGAGGAGCCCTTATAACCAACGAAGAATTATTAACTCTCAAAACCGATGTCCTTATTCCCGCGGCAATTGAAAATCAAATTACGGAAAAAAACGCACACGCAATACGCGCAAAAACTATTGTGGAGGGCGCAAACGAAGCAATAACCTCGGGCGCGCACAACATACTGGCGGACCGCGGCATATCCGCTATTCCGGGAATTGCGGCAAACGCCGGAGGTGTCATTGTTTCATATTTGGAGTGGAGAAAAAATTACGGGGACAAGCCGCATCCCGTTGATTTTGACGAAGAAAAAATA
>CAZKXD010000082.1:0-2936 GCA_964556765.1 uncultured Candidatus Saccharibacteria bacterium
TTACCGTACCGCGCTATGAAATATACACGGAGCGCGAAGTTAAGACAATTTGTTATACAGCCACGCCGCAAGAAAACCAAACAAAAATCCTTCAATAAATCCCAACACTGCCCCAATAAGAGCGCCGACAAATGTCGCGTCATAGCCCGGATACCATCCGCCGACAATTGCCACAACGGGCGCTCCCCAACCGGTTGTGGATGCGATCACGCCGACCGCAAACACCCAAACAGCGCTCAATATGCCGAACGAAAGACCGAGTGCTTTTGAATTAAGAGACATATAAATAATAAAAATATTTTTTTGTAATTTTTATGACCGACCACCAATTATTTTTTCCCAATATATCCTCCCGCGGAAAAACCGCTATACGCAAGAAATCCCGCCGCCGCAACCGCAATCCATGAAACCCACATAGGTACTTCCCATCCGCCCATTACCGCACCCCAATCAAAGAAAATGCGAAGCGCGTGCAGCGCAAAAATAATCAAGAAAACAATAGATGTTACCAGCGTGTAGTCTTTTTGACTCATATATAATGTGTATGAATACTAATAAATAATGTACTGTGAATGCCGACCTTTGTGTGTTTTATATACTATTTATATTTTCATTTATATGGTCCGTAAAACGGAAAAATCAATTTTCAAAGTTTCCAAAAGCGCCCGATTATATACCGCCGCCGCAGGATGATACAAAGCAACAATTTTTATCACTCCGTGGGGCGCGTTTGCCTCAAATACTTTTCCGTGAATTTTGCTTATCGGCGCCGCCGCTTCCTGCGGTGTAAACACATTAAGAATATAATTCATAGAATATCTGCCGAGTGTCGCCAATACGGATGGTTTAATAATCTCAATTTGCCTTAATAAAAACGGAGCGTAGGCTTCTATTTCATCAGGGAGCGGGTCTCTATTGTATGGCGGACGATCTTTTACAATGTTGGTTATATATACTTCCTCGCGGACAAGCCCCGCGGAGAGAAGCAATTCGTCCAAAATTTTCCCCGCCGCTCCACAAAATGGCCGTCCTGTTTTCGCTTCGTTTCTCCCCGGCGCCTCTCCGATAAACATAATGCGCGCGTCGTGGCTTCCTTCGCCGATGACCGGATATACATTGTTTTTTGCGCGCTCGCCGTAGAGCGGCAGACTAAGACCGTTAAAAACCTCGTCTCGTATCTTTTTCATACGGTCGTGCTTTCCATTTTCTTCAGATTTCTTCATTGTTCCATTTGCACGATATTTTTTTTATCTGCGCTTCCAAAAACCACATCGCGGTAAAAATGAACAATGTTATCGCTGTCGCAAAAATCGCAATCGTATACAGCCCAAAACCCGACGCGATACCGATGCCCGCGGCAACCCAAAGACCCGCGGCCGTGGTAAGTCCCTCAAGCTGTTTGTTGTCGCGAAAAATAATAATACCGGCGCCCAAAAAACCAATGCCGGCGACGATTTGAGCCGCGACGCGAAGCGGGTCAAAATTAGTTATGCCGACAAATTGGTCTGCAATGACCGCCGATACCGCGACAAAAAGCGCGGAGCCCATTGACACAAGCGCGTATGTGCGAATGCCGGCGGTTTTTCGGGCAAACACGCGTTCAAGACCGAGCAAGGCGCCCAAAAATGCCGCGACAAGCAGATGTTTAAAAATGACCGCCATTTCGGCATCAATGGAAAAACCGAAAAATTCCATAGTATAGTATATATTGTATCAAAAAATTATATCAGTATCCCGCGATATCCACAGAGCGCCGACGCTAAAACAATGTGTCTTTTTTCTTTCGCTTTTCAGTACCCGCGGTAGATACTGTTTTTTTTCTTCTTTGCACGCTTGCTTGTATGCGCTCCACGGCGGCATTTCGGTATGAGCAATAATCACATGCGTTTGACGCCGCGGGAATTTCATCTTTCATAAGGCAATCGTGCGCGCGAATAAGAGTATCGTGAATCCACGCGTCGGAACCGGTATAGGGAATAACGGTCACATCAAAATCAAGCTTGCCGTCAAATGCTTCTCTGTCGCGCAGGGCATTCGCGTATACAAAATATCCCGTGGGTGAAACCGTAAATCCGTTTTGTCTGAACAACCACTGGTATATCTCCATCTGTCGCTTGTATCCGTCTTGCCATTCCGCGTCCAGAGTAACTTTAGAGGTTTTGCTGGTCGCTTTATAGTCAACGATATGCAATTCTTTTTTCGCGTTAATCCACACATCGTCAATCGCTCCAAACACAAAAAAATTGGTATCGGCGTGAAGATGCGAAATGCCGTTAAATACGTCGCGCCACTTTTCTATATCGGCGTGTTCAAACGGAACCGCGTCAATGTCGTATGCGCTCATAAGCGGATGCGCGTTCCCTTTCGCGCGATGAATATCAAATTCTTTTTTGAGAAGCGCGTCCACCGCGCTGTTTAAATTAAACGGGAAGCCCGGCGGACGGCCGACGCCAAGTCGACGGTCCACATAAAAACACCGCGGACATTCCAAAAATAAATCTATTTTTGAACGGCTTAACTTAAATGACTCCGTACCAGCCTGCCCTGAGCCGTGTCGAAGGGGGTCAAATAAATTTCTTGTTCTCTTGGGGTTGTAATATTCACTCATTACTGATGAGTATAGCACATTGCGTTTTTAATGCGGAGTAAAGAAAACCCCCACTGGCTCGCCTTAGGGCGCTGGTGGGGGGTAGGTTATGGCGGCGAAAGGATTACGAACCTTTCGCCTTCTTCTTCTTTCCCGCGAACTTGAGATGTCCGCGGAACTCCCGCTTCCTCCCTTTCCGCGCATGATAGCGCGGATCCTGGCGCGCCTCCTTGGCGCGCCGGCGCGTCGTCCTGGCTTGACTCATTTTGCCCTCCTCTCGGGCGTGCGAGTCGGAAAATCCAACCCGCTTCTCATTATTGCATTATATCAAATTTTATATAAAAAGTCA
>CAZKXD010000082.1:2946-3485 GCA_964556765.1 uncultured Candidatus Saccharibacteria bacterium
ATTTAATTCTTGACAAATATCCCAAAATATGTATAGTTATAGAAGTTTGGTTGGAAAAGGAGAAAGAAAGGAGAACAAAATATGAGTATCATATTGTCCTTTTTAAGGTTAAACATCCCCCTCCATAGGTGCGGGGAAATAAGAACGGAAGACGACAGGAAACGTGTGCTCGGCGACCGTTTCGCGAGCGCGGGAAGTGGTTTCTTTAACGAACGAAATTCCCGAAAGATCGCGCAAAGAATCGTGAGCGCGCTCAGCCAGTCGGTTGTCGCGCGACAGCTGGCGAGGGAGTGGCGCGATCTTCCGCCGCGATTGAAAATGGACATCACCGACATCGCGAACGATGGCGGACAAACGGGAAATGTCTCCAAGGGAATCGCGTATTTGGATACGCTCCTGAATGGAGCAATCCGACGAGCGCCGGATGATGGCCCTCGCGAACGAGTGCTCCGCGAAAGAGACGGGCGGTTGGTCTCAGAGCAGCGGCGCATAGACCCTGCGCGGGAGCGCGCGAAGGCAAGTTATGCCAATCCGCTCCT
>CAZKXD010000083.1:0-3445 GCA_964556765.1 uncultured Candidatus Saccharibacteria bacterium
GTGGACCCACCGAGAATCGAACTCGGACCTTCTCCATGCCATGGAGATGTTCTACCACTGAACTATGGGCCCTATTGGAAGTATAACTATTATACTATACGTTTCGATACACCCATTTAGCCGCTTCTACCAAAATGATATTGAGCGCAATCCAGCCGGAAAGCGCTAAAAGCCATACGGGCGGTAACGCAACCGTATTAAAAACATTCTGTAGCGCCGGTATGTATATGGTTGCGCCGATGAGCACGACCCCCGCGCCGACGCCCCACGTTAAAAATCGGTTTGAGAATATATTATACGAAAAGAGGGGGTGTTTCAAACTCTTAAATGAAAATGCGATAAAAAGGATATAGGAGGCAAAACATGCGAATAAAAATGTTTTTGCAAGCGTTATCTCAATGTTAAAATATAACAGTATCCAATATAGTAAGAACAAAAGAAATGATGTCAGCACTCCGATGCCGAGCGTCAAAAATTTTACTTCAGCGTTTATTATTATTCCGCTTTCTTTCGCGTTATTGCTTTTTTCCACCGTGTTTTCAAATGCGAATGCGAGCGAAGGAAGGCTGCCGGTGAAAAAATTCACCCAAATAATCTGAAGCGCGGTAAGTGGCAGGGGAAGCCCTGCAAACAAACTCATCCCGATAAGAACCACTTCGTCTAAAGAGTTTGACATAAGATACACAAATGTTTTTCTGATGTTCCCCAGTATTCGTCGCCCCTCCTCAATGGCGGCAACGATTGTATTAAAATTATCATCAAGGATGACAAGGTCGGCGACCTCTTTCGCCACATCACTTCCCGATCCGACGGCGACCCCGATGTCTGTTGCTTTAAGCGAAGGTGCGTCATTGACGCCATCACCGGTCATTGCCACCACTTCGCCCCTTTGTTTATACAGAAGCGCTATTCTTAACTTGTTTTCGGGGGTTACTCGCGCAAATATTTTTATTTTTTCAAGATGCGCAAGCAATTGTTCGTCAGTTAATTTCTCCATTTCTTCTCCGGTGAGAATTTCTCCCGGCGACACATTCCATCCGATTTCTTTTCCAACCGAAAGCGCCGTTCCTTTCAAATCTCCGGTTGCCATCACTACCGTAATGCCGAATGATTCCATACGTTTCATCGCCGCGGGAATCTCCGGGCGGATTGGGTCGTAAAACGCAAGAATCCCGACAAACTCCAGATTCGTGATATGCTCCGCGGTTATTTTTTCTGTTTTTTGTATGCGCGCGCCAGCCGGTTTTATCGCAACCCCAAGAATGCGCTTACCCTCGCCACTCAGTGTTTCTATAGTGTTCATTGCGCGCACATAATCATCTTTTGTGAGGTTTGATTTTGAAAGAAGAATATCGGGGGCTCCAAGAACGGTGAGAAAGCTTTCGTTCATCGCCAACGTGTCGTGAAACAAACCAGACGAGTGAACGAATGAAACCGAAAATTTATTTTTTGAATTAAACGGCAATGCTATGTGAAAACCGCCCTCTCTCGTCGCGGAGAGAACATCTATGCCATGTTTTGCCGCGGCCGCCACTATATGTGTTTCGAGCGGGCGGCCGATTAAACGCCATTTTTCTTTTTGGTCATGGGGATTTTCTATGAGCACGTCCGCGTTTAAAAATGCCAGCTTTAAGATATTTTTTTCATCTTCCGTAAGATGCTCCGCGGGCTTATGGTCTCGGGTAGTTCCCGCGATAATGTGTTTTATGGTCGCGACATCAACAAGCTCCATGCGCGCGCGGGTCAGCGTTCCCGTTTTGTCCGTCATAATGAGCGTTGTCGAGCCGAGCGTTTCCGCCGCCGCAAGGTTTCGCACGATGCCTTTTCTTTTGGCAAGCTGTTCCACGCCAACCGCAAGAATGACGGTAAGCGCGACGGGGAGCGCTTCCGGAATGGCGCCGACCGCGACGGCGGCAGAAATTAAAAACATATTGAAAAAATCTTCGCCGCGGCTGATTCCCAATGCAAAAATTCCCACAACAAGCGCCGAAGCGCCGACCGCGATAATCCACGCAAGTTTAGAGACCGCATTTTGAAGCGGCGTTTTCTGTCGCTTTGTTTCGGAAACCAAAGACGCGATTTTCCCGATCTCGGTGTTGTTGCCGGTCGCGGTAATAACCGCAGTTGCATATCCTTCAACCACGAGCGTTCCGCCAAATATCATATTTTTGCGTTCACTGACGCCGGCGGCTTCGGAAAGCGTGGTTAAATCTTTTGAAACCGGCATGGATTCACCGGTCAATATGGATTCGTCAACGGAGAGATCTTTAATGGAGATGAGTCGCGCGTCTGCGGGTATGCGGGTTCCGTATGACACATGGACAATATCTCCCGGCACTATCTTTTCGGCGTCAATTTCGCGTTCTACGTCCGCGCGAATGACTCGCGCGCGTTCTTTGATATATAATTTCAGGCGTTCAAGCGCGGCTTCCGCCCTGTTTTCCTGATAAAATCCAAGAATAGCATTGACAGAAAGCGCCAGAAATATGACGCTTGTATCAACCCATTTTCCAAGATATAGAGTGATTCCTCCCGCGATAAAAAGAATAAAAATAAGCGGGCTTTTGAATTGCGAAACAAAAATTTTAAATCGTGTAAGGCGCGGGTTGCCGCCGAATACATTAGGACCAAATATTCCGATGCGGCGTACGGCCTCGCCATTTGCAAGCCCCTCCTTTGTGCTTTTAAGCGTATCTAGTGTTTCTTCTGTGCTCATTGCCCAGAACGGTTTTGCGCTGGCAGTGATTTGTATGCTGTCTTTCATCTTGTTATTTTCGCACGGATGGGTAGAAAATCAAAAATGTAATGTATCGGCAGGTGTGATATAATGCAAGAATTAATAATTAATTGGACTAATTATAAATATATGAATAAAAAGGTAAGTATATATACGACCCCTTCATGTATGTATTGTCGGGCGGCAAAAGATTTTTTTAAGGAGCACGGTGTTGCGTATGATGAATTTGATGTCGCGACAAGTGCGGAAAAGCGCGAAGAAATGATACAAAAAAGCGGACAGATGGGCGTGCCGGTCATTTTTGTTGACAATGACATGGTTGTCGGATTCAATAAAGAAAAATTGACGGAGTTGCTCGGTATATAATAAAAATATGGCAAAAATAAAAAACCTTTCGATATATCGAAAGGTTTTTGCTCCCATAGTTTAATTGATAAAACGGCGCACTTCTAACGCGTCGATTCAGGTACGCCCCCGCACCAGTGTCCTCCTCGTAGCTCAACGGATAGAGCACCGCACTCCTAACGCGGCGATGCAGGTTCAATTCCTGCCGAGGAGACCATTGGTGTGGGGGTGAAACTTCTGACGATGGCATCAAGATAAAATTCAACGGCTTTTTCAAAGCCAGAAGGTGGGCCGTGCGAAAGGCACCCCCCCACTGATTTCTCTACATTTTTCTTTGGGGTTCTGCCCAAGAAGTTTCTGGGT
>CAZKXD010000084.1:0-3159 GCA_964556765.1 uncultured Candidatus Saccharibacteria bacterium
TGTTTATCCCGCACGAGGCGATTTATTACGATTTGCTCGTAAATAAAATCGGCGCCTTGAATACCGAAGATACCGAGAATCTGATTCAACGAGCGGCGAGAAAATATAAAGTAACGATTGTTTCGCCGACCTCGTTTTTGGCGTATCTTCAGACGGTGCTTGAAGGGCTCAAGGCGCAACAAATAGAAGAAAGCGCGCAAATAATTTTGAAACGCGTGGGAGAGCTTGGAAAGCACATCGGTTCGTATGAAGAATATATGAAAAAACTCGGTAACGCTTTGGGGACTACGGTGAGCCATTACAATGTCGCGTATAAAGAGCTTAAGAAGGTTGATAAAGACGTGATGCGCATTTCCGGCTCTTCCGCGGAGCTCACGCCGATTGAGCTGGAAAAGCCGGCAACAGAGGAGTAGTGTTACTTGTTGTGATTTATACAATTTGATAATCATTCAATATCGTGATATGTTTGGGGAGTATTACTTATCAGATAATAAATTAAATATTTATGGGAATGGAATCATTTAATCCTGTTCCTCCGCGAGAACAGGGTTCAGACAAAAGTGATTTTGAAAAAAGAGCAGAAGAAAGAGAAAGAGCTAAGGAACAATTTAAAGCAAAGGAAGCTTTTTTCCTGCAAGCGGTTTCAGAGGCTCAAACGGTTGAAGAATTAAAATTTGTCGCAAGAATGGGCGCCGTTGAGTTACCGTCAGAGGGTAAAGTATTGTTGGATGAAGGAATGGGAACGGGAGCGAACCGATGGGTGTCTCTTGAACAGACGCTAATGGCAATTGATAACATAGCTAGTACAGGCTCGGTTGGAGGAGCAGAGATACCATATTCAATGTTAGAAAAGGCAAAGGGATTTTTTAAAGGAGATACCGGAAAAAACTGACCCCGCCGGTGATTGAAACGATGGGGGTGTTAAAAACAACATTCCAACATTCTCAAGAATGTTGGAATGTTGTTTGGGGGGTATTGCAAAATTTTTGTTATTTAAGTATACTAGGAAACAATTGTAATTTTATGGCTATTACGGAAACCAAAAAGACGGTAAAAAAAGAGGAAAAAGCTTCCCCGCGCGTGGCGCGGGCGGTTTCAAAATCGTCTTCAGAACTGAAGGGTTTTGCGATTATTGAAACAGGCGGAAAGCAATACCGCGTTTCTTCCGGCGATGTGCTGTTGGTGGAAAAATTATCCGACACGCACAAAAGGGGCGACGCGATTTCATTTGATAAAGTGCTGTTGAGTTATGATGGCGCGAAGCTCACGCTCGGAGATCCATATATCAAAGATATGGAGGTACGCGCGGTTTTTGAAGAGCGTACGCGCGGAAAAAAAATAGACGTGCTCAAATTCAAATCAAAAAGCAGATGGACCCGCCGATACGGGCATCGGCAAACATACGCAAAAATAAAAATCCTTTAATCACAAAAGGATTTTTTATTTATACTATAAAATTGTTATAGCGGGGGACATCCATTACTGCGTAAACGCATAATCAATCAACCGCGCGTCCACGTCAACTTTTTTTACTTTTATCTTTACCGTATCCCCGAGAGAATATTTTTTCCCGGTGCGGCGGCCGACAGTTGCCATCTTTTTTTCATCAAACACATAATAATCGTCGGCCATATTTCGCAATGACACCATTCCTTCCGAAAGAGTTTCCGTTTCGGAAACAAAAATGCCGCGCTCGGTCAATCCGGTAATAATGCCGTCGCGCGTTTCTCCTATGCGCCGCGCCATATATTCCGCCTGTTTATATTTAATGGAGGCGCGTTCGGTTTCCTGCGCGGCAATTTCCGCTTGTGTGGCGTAGCGCGATATCGCCTCATACCGCGCAAGTTCCTGCGCGGGAATTGTTTCTTTATTGAGGCCTCGCAAGAGCATTCGGTGCACAATGAGGTCGGGATAGCGCCTGATGGGGGAAGTGAAGTGCGTGTAGTACTTAAGCGATAATCCGAAGTGCCCGATATTTTTTGTCGTATATGCGGCTTTTGCCAATGTGCGGATGGTGAGCATATGCACCATTTCTTCATGCGCCGCGCCACGCACTTGCCGCAAAAGAAGCGAGATGTCTTTTGACGCAAGTCTTTTTTTCTGAAGTGTTGTTTTGTATCCGAGCGCGCGCATAACCCGCTCCAATTCTTTTATTTTTTCGGCGTCCGGCACGTCGTGCACGCGATACATAAACGATTCTTTTATTTTGGGATTTGCATCTGACATACGCCGCGCGACTTCTCCGTTTGCGAGTATCATAAATTCTTCCACCAATTTGTGCGTGGCGAGAATTTTTTTTCTGAATACCCCGATGGGGGTTCCCTTTTCGTCCAGCGTGAATTTAATTTCGTCATGAGCGAACGACAGCGCTCCTTCATCTTCGCGCTTCGCGCGGAGATGTTCGGCGATACGATTAAGCACCGCGAGCTCCTCGTAAAAATCACCCCTTTTTTCATTTAGCGTCGCGTATGCCCCCTCGTAGGTAAATCGTTTGCGCGAATGAATAATTGTTTTTCCAAACCACTTGTTTTTTATTGCGCCGCGCTCCGTCATTTCAAGAATAACCGAAAAAGTGAGACGATCTTCGTTGGGCTTTAAACTGCACAGGTCGTTGGAAAGCGCTGCGGGAAGCATGGGGATTGTACGGTCCACCAGATAGAGCGATAAACTTCTGCGCGCCGCTTCAATGTCAAGCGCCGTTCCTTTTTGCACAAAAAAAGACACGTCGGCGATGTGTATGCCGATTTCATAATTTCCGTTCGGCAGTTTTTTTACCGAAAGCGCGTCGTCAAAATCTTTTGCGTCTTCGGGGTCAATCGTGCAAGTACGGCGGTCTCGAATATCGCGCCGTATTTTTTCCTCATGCGCAAAATTGTGCGCGTAGAGTTTTTCTATGCGTTGCGTTTCTGATTCCACGGCGTGTGAAAATTCGCTGATGATTCCGCGGTCTCGCAAAATGGCCTGAATCTCGGTTTCGTGTATCCCTTTTTTGCCGAGGTTCTCTATGATTTTTCCCTGCGGAACGCCGCTCTTGTCCCACGCGGTGATTCGCACGGTTACTTTATCGTCATCCTGCGCGTCGAGAATTTCGTGCGGGGAAACAACGATATCGGCATAAAAACGGGGGTCCTGCGGGCGAACGACATACCCGTCTTTTTC
>CAZKXD010000085.1:0-1699 GCA_964556765.1 uncultured Candidatus Saccharibacteria bacterium
AATTTTTTATGCTTCTTGTACTTCTTGCGCTTAGGCGCCGATAAACAATTTTCCGCCATCCCACATTTTGCGCTTAAAGATAACATCCCGAGCCAAAAGAATGCCAAGAACGGCGATGCCGAGAACAAGTATCTGCACCACAAGTTCGGTATTGCGAAACGCCGATTCCACAAACGCATAACTTCCGGAAACTCCCCAATCAAAGTGCCAGTTCGCGACAACATCACGCACCGAAACCTGCGCCGCAAATTGCCATCCGAGCAAAAAGACAAGCGCGATCTTGAGTGTAATCGTATTAAAAATCTGACGCGCAAACCAAATAAAATATATCCGACGCATTATTTTTTTTGTAAGGTGTGCCATATAGTTACAGAGCAAAGCGACAATATTTTTCTTAAAAAATACACTCGTTCCGCTCGTTATTTTTCTAAACCCTTATTGACCTTTTTAAATTCTCTTTTCGCGCGATAAATTCGCGTTTTCACCGCTGATATGGAAATGCCCTCCAGCGCGGCAATTTCTTTCTGTGGCATACCGTCCAGAAAGTGCAGTTTGAGCGCGCGACCAAGCTGATCCGGCATCCGTGAAATAATTGAGGCAACATAATCATACGTCTCGTTATCATCTATTTTGTCAGGAAATGATTCGTATACATCCTTTTCTACGCGTAAAAGAGCCCCATCATCTTTCTTTAACTTCTGATAATGGGAAAAGGTTGTATTCAAAAGAATTTTATACCCCCATGACTTAAAAGAAGCCCCTTCCTGCACTTTAAATCGCGCGGCATTGAGGTATATTTTGACAAACGTTTCCTGAACAATATCTTCCACTTCCTCGCGGTCGCCCAAAATACCCCTTACTTTATGGAGAAAAGGAGTTTGATATCTATTGATGAGTATCTCAAAAAGAGAGGGTTTTTTAACAGATAAAAAGAGAATCTCCTCGTCTTTTTTACCCTCCATCGCCTCTTGACCTTCTTTATTTTCATCAAACATACTCGTATATATGTATTATACTAAAAACGCCCGTCGCGCAAGAGATGGCGACCCCACAACCTGTCGCGCATGTAAAATACCGGCACAACGCCGTACTTATGTCAAAAACAATATCCACATTGTTTTTTAGACAAACCGGAATAAAATGGGGGTATACGCCACCACGGGAGGAGGAGGCCCATGAAGGCGCGCGCGTGGAGAAATATAGCGAACGCACTGCTTGTTTCGTCACTGGCAATCGGATTCTCGGCATGCGAAAGTGTGAATTTTGACGGAATGAAGCAAAATCTGGGAATGGTGTTTGGCGCAGGAGCCGGCGCTCTTGCCGGCTCGCAAATCGGGAGCGGGGCGGGACAGCTTGTCGCCGTTGCCATCGGTACGCTTGCCGGCGCGTGGGCAGGAAGCGAGATAGGCAAGAAAATGGACCACGCCGACAAGGTGTACGCAGAAAAAGTCACCCAGACCGCACTGAAACGAAATCAGGATGGAGCCGCTTCACCATGGGATAATGCGCGGTCCGGCAATTCCGGAACAATTATGCCGACAAAAACATTCCGCGATTCCGGCGGAAAACGATGCCGTGAATTTGTCCAGACCATCTCCATAGACGGGGAAGAAACAACCGCCACGGGACGCGCGTGCGAGCTCTCTGACGGAAGCTGGAGAATCGTTCCGGCTGAAAAATAACAAGAAGTGAATAAAAA
>CAZKXD010000085.1:1713-3007 GCA_964556765.1 uncultured Candidatus Saccharibacteria bacterium
GCCGAGGAGCTAATATATGAAAATCATATATTCTGCACTCATTCGGAGATGAGAAAACAAATTTTCTCATCTCACTCATTCGTTTGAATATAGGTTAATACCGCGCGGCTCTGCCGCGCGCAAGAGCGAGCAGAGCGAGCGCCTATATTACCCTGCGGCTTGCCGCAGGGACCTATATATGCCGTAATTTTTCCGCGATTATGCACACACTATACACATCAAAGAAACCGCTTGTTTGACTTACATACGACAACTCTTACAATATAAAATAGAAGAGCACTCTGCAAAGAGGGAGGCGCGCAGATGTCACCGCGTATCTTCGTACTTTTGGCCATCGGGGCACTGTTGTTTACAAATGCGTGCAGCGGCACCGACCTTTCTTTACAAAGAAAAAGCACTGAATCTTCAGACACGCAGTGGTCATCATTTGAAGATGTTAAAATGTCATTTGAAGACATTGAACAAAAAATAAAAGTCGGACAGATGGTTACCGTTTCCGACTTGCAAAATCGCGGATTCGGTCCGGGTTCAAAGAACGTCGTGACTATTATATATACCTCCCTTGAAGACCTTTTCATCGGACCGCGAGGCGACCGGTCGCGTTTGCCGGAAGATATACGGCAGTGCACCGCGAAAAAGGGAAATTGCTACGGGATTGTCGTGCAAATATCCAGTCTTAACAAGGCGGGTGAGGAGGGCTGGTTTGAGCGACTTATGACTAAAAAAAAGACCCGCGTAACCGGCTGGCAATTTTCAGGAGTTTTCGCGGCCGAAAAACGCGGCTCCGAAGACGTAGTCGTCGCCGCCTACACGAGCAAAGAAGAAGCGAATATAAGCAAAACCGAGGAGGGATCAGACCCGCGAGAGCGCGTTCTAAACACAATTAACATCGGGTCTTTCTTTGGCGGTATTGGTTTCTAACGCAAACGGTATATCTAAAAACGAGTCAGCGCGCGCTGACCCGTTTTTGTGTATGTAACGCGATATCGTTATATATACAGACGCGTATTATTTTGAAACATACGGCAAAAGTCCCATATACCGCGCCTGCTTTACCGCTTGCGCAATTTTTCTTTGATTGCGGGCGCTCATATTTGTTTTTCGTTTGGGAAGAACGCGGCCGTTGGTATGTAAAAATTTCTTAAGCGTTTCCGTGTCTTTGTAATCCGCGTGTTTAAAATTTGCCGCGTTAAACGTATTGTTGACGTATGAGTGCATATTGTAAAATATATAGATATATTAAAATGGAATGTCTTCAGGGTGTATGTCTTCTTCAGGATACTCTATCGTATCC
>CAZKXD010000086.1:0-2861 GCA_964556765.1 uncultured Candidatus Saccharibacteria bacterium
CATCACAACATTCTCACATTCTCAAGAATGTGAGAATGTCTGTAGTTTTTTAAAGAACATCTTAAAATTTTCGCAAAAAACCGACAAACATTTTTCCGTATGGAGAAAGAGAGTGCTTCACAAATCTGCCATTATATTTTTTATTGAGAAGCCCCGCTTGAACAAGTCGCCGAGTGTGTTCAGAGATTGTTTTTATATTGCAATTGAGTATCTCCGCGATGTCTTCAAGCGCAACTCCGTCCTGTTTAGAAATCAAAAGCAAAATATCTAAACGCCGGTGGTTTGCTGCGCCCTTAAAATACCGCTCAAGTTGTTTTGGGGTTTTCATACATTTTATGGATGTATACGCCATACTCTATCACAACATTCCGACATTCTCAAGAATGTGAGAATGTTGTTGGAGAAATGATGATTAATTTTTGTTTCCCAAAAGTTCTATAAGCGCGAGTTCAAGCGGAAGCTGTTTAATATACGCGCGGCCCGTGTCCGCATACGCCGCAAGAAGAGATGCGAGCGTGGAAGAATTAATCATTTTTCCTTTTTCGCCGGCAAGTGTTTCAAAAAACGCCACCTCATCTTCCGAACAATCTTCTCTGATTTTCTTTTTTATTTCGGCATCAAAACGCATAAGCAATATAAGCCGCATCTTTTCAAGAATCAGTTTCATAAACAGTCCAAAATCAATATTCTTCTCAACGGCGTCTCCTACCGCTCCAAGCGCCTGTGCAATGTCTTTTTCCACAAGCGCGCCGATGAGGCGGTTCACAAGAATCGCAGGCGGCGCGTTTGTAATTGTTTCCACAAAGGTACGGCTGATTTTTTCTTCTTCCGCCGCGGAGAGCGCTAAATGAAGCACTCCTTGTGTATCCCGAAACGAACCGTCACCAAGCGTCGCGAGAAGGTCCGCGGCGGACGGTTCAAGCAAATACCCTTCTTTTTTTGCAATATCAATGGCAGATTTTTTAAGAAGCGCGACCGATGGTTTTTTGAACGTAAATGTCTGGCATCGGGAAATAACGGTTTCGGGCACTTTGTGCATCTCGGTCGTCGCAAGCACAAATATCGCGTGCTTCGGCGGCTCCTCCAGCGTTTTCAAAAGCGCGTTAAACGCTTCTTTCGTAAGCATATGCACCTCGTCTATAATATATACTTTATAGCGCGATTTGAACGGAAGTGTTTTTACCCCTTCGCGCAATTCTCTGACATCGTCAATCCCCCGATTTGACGCGGCGTCAATTTCATATAAATCTTCCGGCGCGCATCCTATCTCGCGAGCCAAAATGCGCGCGACCGAGGTTTTGCCGGTTCCTCGCGCTCCAAAAAATAAATATGAGTGCGTAATATCGCCCGACGCAATGGCTTTTTTTAACACGCCGACAACGTGCTCCTGCCCGAGCACTTCTTCAAACGCGGCGGGACGATATTTTCGGTAAAGCGCCACGTTATGCAACTCATTCTTTTTTGCGTCGTTCATTAAGATTATTGTAACACATCTTCGGCAAAGACCGGCTTCACTCCCCCCTTCCCGCCGCGTGCCCTTTACAAAATTAAATTTTGATTTATTATACAATGAGAATTTGAAATCCGGGGAAAAATAAAGTGGGTACAGGAAAGCAACTTAAAAGTTATGCGAAAAGACAGCACATCCCAGCGGACTTGCTTGACAGAGTCAAGGAAACGACAAGCTGGTCGGGATATACAATCCGAAAATTAGTGGCGCTATGGAATGACGGCGTGCGAATAAAAGACATCGCTCAAGCATTGGGAAAAACACCGAAGTTGGTACGCTCACGAATTCTTATCGTCCGATTACAAACAGGATTGCATAAACGGACACGCCGCAGGCGCGAGCGTTATAATACATCGTCCAATAAAACACACTTTCCGCAGATGGACTGCATGCACGGTGGTATGCGAACTTGTAATTGTTGCGGAGAAAAATTTCACAGCCCCAATGTTCGAAATATACATACTTGTAATACTTGCAAAGCAAACCCGAACCGTTCTTTGTCAGAAGATTATACGCTTTCTATTCCTCATTTCACATAATCCACACGGACAGCGCCAATGAACACCCGCAGAGATATATCTGAACAAAAGAAAAATTCTTCCACAAAAGTAAAAAAAAATAAAACAACGGGGCGCACGGCCGCGCGCAGATGTCCACGAAAAGAAATCCCTATTGATATATTGGAGCGCCTTACGTTCACGGGAAAATATACACGGGAAGAAACTCTGCGGCTCATTACGTGTTGGAATTCAGGGCTTTCTTCGGCAAAGATTGAGAAAAAGATGAGAATGACGCCGTGGGCGCTACGAATGCGTATTCATAAAATTCGTTCCCAGGGAGGGATTGCCAGAAAGAGAACGTTCGAGGAACTCTGTATGAATACTATACGCCCCATTGATACCACATATAGAGGGTTGCGAAAATGTATTCAGTGCGGAAAACAATTTCAGAGTTGGCATACGCGAAAAAATCAAATATGCGATAGGTGCAAAAACAGAATTGAGGCCCGCTCTAACGACCATTTTGAACACGGATATCAATCATTATAAAACAGGACATTCCCGTCCTGTTTTTTTAATCAAGCACGTTTTAATCAAATGTATACTATACAACCCCGCCTGTTGAAAGCGGGGTTGGTGGACCCGGCAGGATTTTCGAGCTACGCTCGCAGGTGATTTTCCACCTCGTCCGCCAAACGGCGGACTCGTATGGAAAATCCTTTCAAATCCTGACACGAGTGAAGCAGTTCACTCGCTCCGAGCAACATGCTGTGTGTGCTATGCAATGTATAATATGCAACCCCGCCTGTTGAAAGCGGGGTTGGTGGACCCGGCAGGATTTTCGAGCTACG
>CAZKXD010000087.1:0-2810 GCA_964556765.1 uncultured Candidatus Saccharibacteria bacterium
CCTTCAGCCATCTTTTCTTTATGCGGACGAACGTATTTTTGCATCACCATTTCGCGGAGAAGCGAGAGGGCGCGGGGACGCGAGCTATCCCCGAACATTTTACGTTCCTGCTTTTTCTCCGGATCTAACGCAAGACGCTCAAGGCGGTCAAGGTAGTTTTGAATGAGTGCATCGGGGGTATTCGGCACCTTCTTTCCCGTGCGAGTTTCTGTGCGTTCGGCGGCCTTTCCCGTTTCGGGCGCATTGTGCAAATCGTATTTCCCCTTGAGAAATTCATGTTTCATATTACCACTATACATCAAAAGGTGGGCGGGGCGTAGTTTGGCGTTGACTTGAGCGCAAAAAAATGCTACGTTTCAGTATAGGAATTTTTTAAACAGTGACGGTGGGGGTGCTCCGATGGCAAAATACAGCGAGGCACAGATTTGCACATTAAAACAGTTGCGGACGATACTGTTTGAGATGGGTTTTAATATCCATAACATCGTACGGCGATATCGGAAACATCCGCTTGAATTTGTTGCAGCAAACATCTACGGGCTTCCATACACATCCGTTGTGGTCAGACTTTTCAGGGGAAAGGTGCGGATTCGGTTTTTTGAAGCGAGGATGGGGTGGGATGATACAAAGTGCAAACGCGTATTGGCGCTTAACGAGCAAAGTGGCTATGCTCCCGTGTTTTTTGCTTCGGGATACCGCAATCAGACACCCGCGTCTCGCGCGTTACGGCCGTTGTTTAAGCAACGGTTTTGGCATGAGTTTGTGTATAAAAGAGAACAAGAAATGACGGGGCTTTCATTAGCTCTCCAGCAATTTGGGAACGCCGGTATCACGTTTGGAATTGGAAAAGGATTACGCGCGCCGCAATAAGGCGCGCTTTTTTCATGGTATTTTTGTTGGTGTTGCCAAGGTTATGATACAGCTACGCGCAGTTGACTGCCGAAATCTATTTTGCTATAGTTATACCTAATCGTTTGTGCGTATTTTTTAATAAAAATAACGAGCGTGGCGAGTATATTTTTATTAACCCTGTTAAATCTTTTGCGTTGCAAAAGAAAAATCTGAAAGATTTTTATTTAACAGGGTGATGATTTTAAATTCGGTACGCTCATTAAAAATCTATCATGGCAGAAAAATTTACAAGGGAAAAGCCGCATGTTAATGTCGGCACAATCGGTCACGTTGACCACGGCAAGACGACGCTTACCGCGGCAATTTTGCACGCGCTTAATTTGGCGGGGAACAAAGTAAAATTACGGGGTGTGGACGAAATAGATTCGGCGCCGGAAGAACGCGCGCGCGGTATTACGATTGCGCTTTCTCATAACGAATATGAAACAGATACGCGCCACTACGCGCACATTGATGCGCCCGGACACGCCGACTACATTAAAAACATGATTACGGGTGCGGCTCAAATGGACGGCGCGATTTTGGTTGTCGCGGCGACAGATGGAGTGATGCCGCAAACCCGCGAACACATTCTTTTGGCGAAACAAGTCGGAGTCCCTAAGGTTATTGTGTTTTTGAATAAAGTTGACCAAGTGGACGACAAAGACCTTGTTGACCTTGTGGAAGAAGAAGTGCGGGAACTTTTGAACAAATATGAATATGATGGGAAAAATGCTCCCGTTATACGCGGTTCCGCCCTCAAGGCGCTTGAAGGAAAATCAAAAGACGATGAGGCGGTAAAGCCGATTCTTGAATTGGCGAAAGCGCTTGACGAATATATCCCGCTTCCCGTGCGTGATTTGGAAAAGCCGTTCCTGATGCCCGTTGAAGATATATTTTCCATTGAAGGCCGCGGCACGGTTGCAACCGGCCGTATTGAGCGCGGAAAAGTGAAAGTGGGAGAAGAAATTGAAATTGTAGGCATTAAACCGACCGCGAAAACGACGGTAACCGGCGTTGAAATGTTTAACAAATCTCTTGATGAAGGTATGGCGGGAGACAATGCGGGAGTTTTGATGCGAGGAGTAAAGAAGGAAGATGTTACCCGCGGACAAGTGCTGGCAAAACCGGGATCGGTGACTCCGCATACTGAATTTGACACGGAAGTATATGTGCTCAAAAAAGAAGAAGGCGGACGACACACCCCATTTTTCAAGGGATATAAGCCGCAATTTTATCTTAGAACCACGGATGTAACCGGTGATGTTATGCTTCCTGAAGGGGTGGAAATGGTTATGCCGGGCGATACCGCGAAACTTAAAGTAAAACTTATTGTGCCGGTCGCGCTTGAGGAGCAACAGCGGTTTGCTATTAGAGAAGGCGGCAAGACCGTTGGCGCGGGGGTTGTTACAAAGATTATTGCTTAATACAAAAGACAATGGAGGCAACCAGCGCAGTTACAAAAAGAAAACGCAAAACAGCGGTTCAAAAAAAGGCGGATGAAACGGTAAAAAAGCCGACACGTGTTCGCGCGCGCGCGAAAGAAGAAGCATCAAAGAAAAAATCCGCAAGTGATTCTTCGGACACGGGAAAGTTGCGCATCCGCGTTTCGGCGTATGAGCACAAGCTTTTAGACTCAAGCGTCAAACAAATTTTGGATACGGCTCTGCGCCACGGCGCGACGATTCGCGGTCCGGTGCCGCTCCCGACGGAAATAAAAAAATATACCGTGAACCGCGCGGCGTTTATATATAAAAACGCGCGGGAACAATTTGAGATGCGGATACACAAGCGGCTGATAGATATCGTTAATCCGTCCGCGCCGCTTATTTATGCCCTGACGACGCTCACACTTCCATCCGGCGTAAGTATTGACGTAAAAATGATGTAATCAATATACTGAATTTATAAATTAAAAA
>CAZKXD010000088.1:0-2748 GCA_964556765.1 uncultured Candidatus Saccharibacteria bacterium
GGACTCGGCACTCCACATTCCATTCTTGTCACAAAAGATGGAAAAAGATCAATAGCGATTGAGGGCGCGCAAAGCGTCGCAACGGTTCGCGCGGCAATTGAACAGCTGTTAAAAAATTAGCAAAAAATCAGAAAAACTGTTTATAGCGCGCCGCGCGGCATATGCCGCGCGGCGCGTGTCAATATATTCTTAGTCCACAAGCCCCTGCCGATATATATCAAAAGAATTTTCTCCTTCAAACATATCGGACGGATTTGGGAGATAGAGCCGCTTTCGCGCTATTTCTGACGTGGCATCTTTGATAAGACGATGAAAAAGAACAAACTCCTGCCCGCACGTTTTAAAATCAATCGCATATCGCCGCAACTGCGATGACCCGTCCGCGTTCTTTGATTTTTTGCATTCATACACAAGAAACCTGCGTACCGGTCGTTTAAACAATTCGGTCACCGTATAATAATTAAAAATCGCCTGAATTATAAAAAGTGTTTTTTGTCCTTTATCTTTACTGAATGAATCAACAAACTTATGGTCTACGATATCAACGGCTCCCCGTTCAACGCGTGATTCAACAACCACGTCTGATATTGCTTTAAGCGGAAGCAACAGCCCCTCCACGCGCGCCATTGCCTTTATTTCAACGCCGAGCACTCTGTGACGCGGCGGACGCGCAAGATAAAAAGAAATCGCTTGCATATATTCGCGCTCCATATTGGCGCGTTTTTTCTTTTTCGCAAAACGCGTTCTCGCTCCTCCAAAATTAATTTCAAAATCCGGAATTGCCCGCAAAAACTCAAGGCCAAGGTCAATGGCTCCATCTTTTTCTATTCCGCCATAGAAATGCTGAAGCGCGATATGTCCCGCGCGACCAACGCACGATGAAGGAGACGACGGCGTATCATACACTTCTTCCACATACCGTTTGTACCACGCGAGCGGATTCCGCAAAAACGCGGTGAGCGACGAATATGTCCAGTGTCGTATGGGAAGAGTCGGTTGTTTTTTCATAATATACAACAGTATATCATATCACCGTATGATTGACTTTTTACATAAATATGATATAATTGAAATTAAGGAACTTTGAAATCAAAGACAGGAGAACGAGATGTTCAGACAATTTCTGGATATTCTCGAGTCAACCCGAGAATATCAAGAATGGGGGCTAAACGCCGCCACCGTTGGCGCCATTGGAGCCACGATTTTCATTTTTATTGAAATGTGGGGTCTTCATAAACAAGGCCGCGCAATTCAGGAAAATCCCGAAAAAAAAGGAGAATCGGTTTCGGTAATTTGGTTCTCCTACTGTTTTTTCACCCTCGTTACGGGAATATTTTATGGCGTTCACATAAAAAGCGCGTTGGTGCTGTTCAATAGTATCCCCTGCGGAATACTCCACATACCGGTTCTTATCGGCCTGTGGAAGTACAAGGGGTTCACGCGCCAAGAAAAAATATTATTTGTGCTGTTCGCGGGAATGGTTCCCGCAATAGCATTCCTGCCATGGAAAAACGATATTTTCATGGCAATATCGGTTGGCGTCATCTATGCGATGGCGACACAACCGTGGGAGCTGTGGAAGACAAAAAAAAGAGGGGTCGTTGAAATACGACTTCTCGCCGCGTATACCATCTCAACGGCATTCTGGGTGGTATACGCGTTCGCAATTGATGAGTGGGTTCTCGAAGTTCTAACGACGGCGAACCTTCTCACCCTTTGCGTTTCAACGGCGTTGTGGTTCTTCTACGGCGCCAACGAGCGGGCACGCGCAAGCTGATGCCCGCTTTCCTTTTATCAAAATATTAAAACTTTCAGTTAACTGAAAGTTTTAATATTTTGATAGGAGTAATTTTGGAAATCAATGGTTCTTTTCTCTTTTAATATAGGTCCCTGCGGCAAGCCACAGGGACCTATATTAGCTCCTCGGCTCGGAAATGAAAAAGTAAACTTTTTCATTTCTCTCGCTCTACGTCGCTAATAAATGTCTGGGTTAGTAGTTCTTGAGACGGTTCGCTTTTTGGTGATGCCTGATTTTTTCGTGCGCCTTTGATTCAATCTGTCTGATGCGTTCGCGCGTAACTCCGAATTCTTTTCCGACTTCCTCAAGCGTGTGCATTACTCCGGCGGCATCTTCAAGTCCGTGCCGCATTTCAAGAATTTTTCTCTCCTTGGGAGAAAGTTCATTTAAAATTTCTCTTATTTGGTCACGCAAAATACGGCGAGATGCTTCCTGCGACGGAGCCGCGATTTGGTCATCCGGAATAAAATCCCTTAGTGTTGATTTTTCATCATCATCTCCGATAGAACCCTCAAGAGAAACCGTGTCTTGGTCTATGTTCTTAATAGTGTGCACTTTTTCTATATCAATTCCCATTTCTGCCGCAATTTCTTCCGGAAGCGGGTCGCGTCCCAAATCTTGAGAAAGCCGCCGCACCACTTGCTTGTATTTTGCTATCGTCTCAACCATATGCACCGGAATACGAATAGTGCGCGACTGGTCAGCGAGCGCGCGCGTTATCGCTTGCCGAATCCACCACGTCGCATACGTTGAAAATTTGTATCCCTTCGTCCAGTCAAATTTTTCAATCGCCTTAAAGAGCCCGAGATTCCCCTCTTGAATAAGGTCAAGAAGCGTTAAATCCTGGCTTCTGCCTGCGTATCGCTTCGCAATTGAAACCACAAGCCGCAGGTTTGCTTTTGCCAAAAGATTTTTTGCTTCTTCATCGCCTTTTTCTATCCGCTTTGCAA
>CAZKXD010000089.1:0-2686 GCA_964556765.1 uncultured Candidatus Saccharibacteria bacterium
GAGGCAATGGCGTCTTCAGTGTCAGATTGCACTTTTTCAATATGTTTTTCACCTTTCAAACATTCGTTGAAATCTTTTGCGGTAAGTCCGATCTCAACGGCGATCTCGGGCAGAAGAGAGAGGTCAAGTCCGTTGTTTGATGGCGTTATCTGAAATATGCGGTCGGTATATTCCCAAAATGCGCCCTCTCCTCCCAGCTCCGCGGCGCATTCGGTTGCTTCCGCCTCCGGTAACGCTTTAGGGTGAATGCTTACGAGCGGAAAGTGTCTATACACCCACGCAACGGGGCCGTTCGGGCCATATTCCTCAATGATCTGTTTGAGTGTTTCGTGAAATGTTTTACAAAATGGACACTCTAAATCGGAATATTCAACAATAAATACTTCCGCGAGGTTCGGATTTCCGAGTATGTGGTCTTGGGGTCCGATTGCCCTGATTTCCGGCTGAATAATTTCCGCGTTTGTTTCGGAGACATTCGCTTTTTGTCCGCCACTCTGCGTGTTGGTAAACATAATAGCTCCCGCGACGATAATGCCGGCGACAACAATGGCGGCGGGTATTATGAGCGCGTTGTTTGTATTGTTTGTATCGGTATCCATATGTTTTTTTAATTTTTTAATTCTATTAGTGTACTATTCAAACGACAAAAGCGCAATCATGGCGACAATCCCCGCGATGATGGCGATAAGCTGGATAATTGATTGTTTGATGTGTGTTGTTTTGTGCAATTCGGGCACCAAGTCGGAACCTGCAATATACAAAAATCCTCCCGCGGCGACAGGAATGACCAGGATGGAAATTATTTCAGCCGACGCGCTGAACAAAAAAACGACGGCGACGCCAAGCACCGCGAAGAGCGCCGAAAGAAAGTTAACAAGGAGCGCTCGTGTCCGCGTGAACCCTGAATGCAAAAGTACTCCGAAATCGCCGATTTCTTGCGGAATTTCATGGAGGATAATCGCAATGGTCGTCGCAATGCCCACCTCAATGCTTATAAAATAACTTGCCGCGATGATAATTCCATCAATAAAATTGTGGAATCCGTCGGATACGATGATAAGATATCCGGTCGGGTGGATATGAAGAGTGGTTTTGTCGCAGATTCCCGTATCCGCGCACTCTTCTTCTTTGAGCTCGTGGCCATGTTGATGATGCCAGTGCAGAAATTTTTCCAATATGAAGAACAGAAGTATGCCGCCGATTATCAAGAGAGACGTGAGCGCGGTGTTCGGTGATTTTTCAAACGCTTCCGGCAACAAATGAATAATGGCGTCTCCGAAAAGAGCGCCGACGGCAAGCGACACCAATACGAGAATCCACTTTCGGAGCGCGGATTCGTTCACCGAAAGAGCGAAAACCCCGATAAGTGATATTACACTTACCGCCAAGACGCTACCGAATGAATATAATGCAACAGACGTCATAACGAATGTTAGTATATCATCATAAAAATATGTATGCAAAAGCCGCGCCGAAAATGTTCATATTCACAACGCGGCTTTATCGTTCCCATTATGTTTTTTGCGGCGGATAAGCGCAATGGTGCCGACAAACATCCAGCATCCAATAACGAGTGAAACAACGGGGTCTACAAATGTCCATCCGGTAAAGTGATTTATAATACCGCCCGCGCACACTGCCGCGCTCATTGCTCTGTCGGCTATCACATGAAAGGTGATTCCCGCATGCGTGTGGTCCCTGTGCTCCTCCGGCATATTTTTAAGGATGCCGTATTCAATCTGATTTCCCACAAAGCCGATTAACGCGCCCGAAGCCATAATCCATCCGGTTATCTCTTTTTGGTTGAACAAAAGACGGTCAAGAGACTCAAAAAAAATCCAGAATGTAGTCACGAACAGAATCGTTACAATAATGTAAAATGCGCGCGTGTCCGTTTCGGACGCGGGGGAACCGAATCTCACAAGTATCGCCGCGGCAAGCGCCACAAAATACGCGGCGCTGTGGGTTGCGGTGTGTCCGCCGTCCGCAATCAGGGAGAGAATTCCGAAATAGACGCCGATAGCGATTTGAGTTCCGACAATTATTCCCGCGGCGCATAATACATAAGAGAACCTTCTAATCTGACACCAGCAATTTTCGGATTGAGGACAGTTGTCGTAGTGACCTTGTCGATGTTCTCGCACGGCAACTCTCTGCTGATTTGCTGTTCTGGAATAATAATGTCAGTTTTTTCTCCTGTTGTCAATTTTTTTACAGATACCATTGTTCCGCGCACACGGTATGTATGGGGCACAAAGCTTGCGTTTTGTTTGCAATGGGGTAACATAGCAACAGACAGGGGCATTTTTGTAAAGGTCTTTGACATGAGCAATAAAAAACTGTTTGTTTGGTTGACTATCGGCTATTTGATATTCACTATTTTTAATCCTTTCGGCGGACAAAAAAGAACGGACCCAATTGAAATTGAGTACTCTTCGTTTCTTGTGTTTGTAAAGGCGAAAGAAATTCAAAGCGTAAGAATTGATGAACAGGGAAAAATGGCATACGGATTATTTAATGACGGAAAACAATATCGCGTTGTTGTTCCGACCGATCCGGAATTGCTTCCGCTTCTTGTTGAGAGTGGCGCGCGCATCTCGGCGAATCCTCCGTACGAACCCGGATTTTTATCGGTATTATTGTCATGGGTTCCGATGCTTCTTTTGATTGGCGTATGGTTTTATTT
>CAZKXD010000090.1:0-2686 GCA_964556765.1 uncultured Candidatus Saccharibacteria bacterium
CATCGCATAATCAAGATACGACTCTTTCATTTCGGTCGTAATATTGCGCAAAACAACGCGCCCCGTTCCCGCTTCTTCTTTATTGTTTTCCTTTTTGTCCTCTTTTTTTGCCATAAAATATATAGAGATTCCTCCGCGCCGCGGAAGAATACCGTACTCCTATAGTAACATAAAAGCGCCTATTTTAAAAGGATGCGGGAACACCCTCACCGCTGAATAAAGCGCGCAACTCGTTCCACTGATTCTTTAAAAGAGCAAGGGGGGTAGTGTCATTTTTTACCTCATTTACAACATCCAATGGGGGCGTGGGGACGGGCGCGTTTTCTCTAAGCGACGCCATCCAAACGGCCGCTATGATAAAAACAATGAACGCAGAAACAAGAAACGCAATCCATTTGCGCGCGTATTCCGACTTCCGTTGTAATGCGGCGATAGTATCAAACACAATTAGAAATTAGGTGAATTAGGAATTAGAAATTTCGCCGTACTCAAATAGATTTAAGAACGACGACCTCTCCTTCTTTCCCCTCAAAATCTTTTTTGCGAACGGTAAGACGGTCAACGGCGGAAACGCTTTCTCCCGATTCTTCTAAAAATTTCTTCAAGTTCGGAGCTCCGTCTTTTTCATACTGCACGGGAATAATCACTTTCGCTTCAAGTGATTGCCCTATGGTATATGCATCCGCGGGAGAAAGAACATCACCGCCGCCAATCGGCACAAACAGCACGTCAACTTCCGTTATATTCTCCTCAATTTCTTTTGAGAGAGCCGGCTTCTGAAGCGCGCCCAAAAAACAAAGACGCACACCCTCAAGCGTAAGATAATAGACCGTGTTTATCTTCTTTTCTTTTTTATATATTGTCGGAACGCCAAAACCCTGTATAAAAATTCCTTTTACTTCATATTCGCCGGGCCCTGAAATAATGAGCGGCTGTTTATCTCCGTACGAAAGACTTTCCACCCCGTTAAAATCCTTGTCGTTAAGATTCACGAGTCCGATTGTCGCGCCAAAACGATTCGTTCCCGCAGGAGGGTTAAATACAATAAGCGTATCCCCTTGTTGAATTTTAACAAATTGATTGCCGTGATATGTGATGACCATAATAACTATAGTATATAGAGTATGAAACATCGGGTCTAGGGTTTTGACTTTCTTATAATTTTTCTTATACTGATAACTACGCGCGCGTATTTCCTGCGCGCCCTTATTATTAGACGCGGATAACCTCGCCACGACAGAAACACGACCTTCGGCGAACCCGCAACACACAGTATATATATGGCACTTATTAAAAACTTATTTAAAAAATCAAAAAAAGCGGACGAGAAAGAAGAAGCAAAAAAAGAAGAAACAAAAGAAACGGCGCTTATGGAAAAGCCGACAGTAGACGCGGTTGAGCTCATCCCCGCGCCTCTTTCCGTTGCCGCGACGGCGCCCTTGATTGGAGAATCCGTCGCGATACCAAAAAAAACAAGCGTTAAAAAATCGGAAAAAGCAAAAACGGAAATAGTAAGTGTGCTCTCGCTGGGAGCACATAGCATTCACACGGCAAACGCCCACCCCATGGTAAAAATCATGGAGCAGACAAAAAATCCGCCCGCCGAGGGAGATTTGGTAGAGGGGCCGGTTATTGAAATTGATAAATCAAAATTATTTATTGACCTTGGCCCGTTTGGCACCGGTATTATTTTTGGAAGAGAGTTTTCAAACGCAAGCGACCTGATTAAAAAAATCAACATCGGAGATTCCATCACGGCAAAAGTTGTTTTGCGCGAGAACGAGGACGGCTACATTGAGCTCTCTCTTAAAGAGGCGCGCCAAGCCCTTATTTGGAACAATGCCGAAGAGGCGATACAGAAACAAACTCTTTTTGAGCTTGCCGTTAAAGAGGCAAACAAAGGAGGTCTGATTCTTGAGTGGCAGGGTATCCCGGGTTTTCTTCCCGCGTCGCAATTGAAAACCGAGCATTACCCGCGCGTGCTTGACGGCGATAAAGATAAAATTCTTACGGAACTTCAGAAGCTGGTTGGAGAAAAGCTGGAAGTCATCATTATCTCCGCGTCTCCGCGGGAAGGAAAACTTATATTTTCCGAAAAGGGACCGAGCAAAAAAGAAAAAGATGTTATTGTAGAAAAGTATAAAGTCGGTGACATCATAGAGGGCGAGATCACCGGCATTGTTGACTTTGGGTTGTTTGTAAAGGTTGAAGAAAATCTTGAGGGACTTGTGCATATTTCCGAAATGGACTGGGGGCTTGTTGAAAATCCGCGCACGCTGTTTAAAGTTGGAGAAGTGGTTAAAGCGCAGGTGATTGAAGTAAAAGGAGATAAAATTTCTCTCTCTATCAAAGTACTCAAAGAAAATCCGTGGATTGCGGCCGCCAAGAAATATAAGAAAGGAGATGTCGTGGAGGGAGTTGTCATTAAACACAACAAACACGGCGCGCTTGTTTCTATTGAAGAAGGAGTCGCGGGGCTCAATCACATTTCAGAATTCGGCACGGAAAAGGCGCTCAAGGACGCGCTTGAGCTCGGCAAGAAATACTCGTTCAAAATCACTCTGTTTGAGCCGTCCGAGCAACGAATGACGCTTTCACAGAAAGACGCCAACGAGACGGAGAAAAAAGAAGCATAATGTAGCGTGACAACGAAAACCGCCGGCAATGCCGGCGGTTTTCGTTGTAT
>CAZKXD010000091.1:0-421 GCA_964556765.1 uncultured Candidatus Saccharibacteria bacterium
GGATAAGCCCAATGAGATTCGCGTTAATATCACCCAATTTTCCTTTTGACAGGTTCACCAACAAAATCTTTCGTTCATCCATTATCTTTCTGAAATTAAAAGAGGATTTTTCTTGCGCGATAATCGGACGCATAATTTCGTTTGCAAGAAACGTGTCGAACTTTGACGTGATATAAGGCGTCATATTCTGCAGAGACGCCTCGCCGCCCGCTTTTTCCGCAATCTCGCGCCAAAACGTATTGACGACAATATTTTTTGAGCGCGACAACTTCAGGTCGCGAAATGCTTTGTCAACAAACACCCGCTCAACTTCTAAAAGCGTACTGCCGGACAACGGATCCTCTAAAACAAGCATCGTGGAATTCCGGAAGTATTGTTCGAATATCGGCCCCATGGACTCCGGAACCGCGCCGTAGAGCTT
>CAZKXD010000091.1:431-2534 GCA_964556765.1 uncultured Candidatus Saccharibacteria bacterium
GATTTTTTGCGCGAGAAAGTTTCAAATTACGAAAAGACTCATCCGCCAGAACGCGCGAAATATCAAGAAGCGTGCTTCCGCTTGTCGGATCTTCTATCACGAGCATCGCCGAGTTTCTGAAATACTGCTCAAAGATGGGGCCCATTGATTCCGGTATCGCGCCGTACAATTTCTGAAAAATACTAAAGAGCTCATTCACTACAAATGTTTTTTGTTCAGGGCGTTCAATGTCATACTCCAACATATTAAGCCCCATAACGCGCTTTGTGTATGCCGGGTCAAAATAAATAACATCTTTGAATCGCTCTTCCGGAATCATACCGAGTATGTCTACAATATCACTTCCGTGCGGGTCTATCATACACACGCCTTCTCCCTCTTTTATATCCTGCACTATCATATTTTTGAGGAGCGTGGTTTTTCCCGTACCGGTCTGCCCCACCACATATAGGTGCCGGAGCCGGTCTTCCTTGGTAAGGTACGCGCGCACTTCCATATTTCGGAAACGATTAGTGCCCAAAAATGTTCCCTCCTGCGGAGTTTCAACGGGCGCGGGCGCGGTCCCCGCTTTTGACTGCCGCAACTGCGGAGATGAAATAGACTCCCCTAACGGAAAATGCAAAATAGTGACCAATTCCTGCAAATTAAGCGGCAACACATATTTTTCCACATAATCACGAAAAGAAAAATCTCTAAACAATGAAAGCAATTTCCCTCCGGAGTGGCGCGTGAAAGAAAATTTATTGCCGTGCGTATTTTCCAGTTGATTAAATCCAGACTCAATGTCGGCAAGAATGTCCTCGGCGCGCTCTTTTGTCTTTGCTGATGCCAGAATACGGATGTTCGCCGCAATAATCTGACTATCTGTTTTATGCTGTACGTTTTCTATCACCGTTTGATCGGGTAATTTCTCGCTTTCGTTTTTTTCTTTGTGTCCGACAAATATGTCCCCGATCGCCCTTAAGAACGCGCCCGATATATCCACGCCCTTCAGCGCTTTTTTAAGCGACGTTCCTTTTTTAATTTTTTTCAATACTTCTTTATACGCAGACAGATACTTGTCACCCGACGGATGAAACACAATCTGAATCGCCGCGCCACCGCCTTCTTTTTCAATTTTTGAAAATGTATTTAAAATAATGTTAAGCGGATCGTATTCAAACGCGTCAAATGTTTTTATCGGCAAAATTGGTTTTCGGGAAAGCGCGCCGATTGAGCCGACCGATACGCCCCCTTCAACAAAAACATTGTAATCATTTTTCTGCTCATATACGCGCGCGTTCGGAAAAATGGAAAGAATTTGTTTTTCAAACAGATCCCGCTTGTGATTGGGAATTGCCGCGTAAAACACGATTTCATCGCTCTCCGACCGAAAGCATCCCCGCGTAAAATTGTTCCATTCCGGAAAGAAGCTCTTTAAGCGTTTTCCGCTGCCCCCGCTCTTCGTCTTCTTTTTTTCCCGGCAAAGAAACTTCATAGAGCGTCATATGAAGCGCTTTCCACAACGGGCCTTTTTCTGTAAGCCCCATAACGGGAAATTCCTCTTTGATGTACTCAATAATGAAACGATGAAAATCATCTTCAAGATGCGGGTCTTTCATTTTTTCAACGACAGACAGCGTATTTTTTATTCCTTTTTTCTGTAATATACCGAGCAATTCCGCCATTTTTCCATCATGCGCCTCGGGAGCCAAATCAAGCACAATGCTTTTTATTTCCGTCTCCGGTATCGCATATTCGGGGGCAAGGACTTCTTCGTGCGGTCTTTCTGTGTATGCTTTTATTTCTTCCCGCGCGGTTTGCATACGAGATTCCGATTCCGCCCCTCCCGCGTCTTTTAATTTCTGTTCCCTTTTTTCTATTTCTCCACGCAAAAAATCAATCTCTTCCTGCGGAGATTTGAACCGTAGTGATTCTTTCTGTCCTGTTTCCGGCATATATCTTTCAGTATATCACGACCACAAAAAACACGCACAATCCGGACACCATGTGCCCAAACTGGAATAATGACAATGCATAGTGTATATATATTGAATGAAACCAATGAAAATTTTGGCCATAGAAACAAGCTGTGACGAAACAGCCATCGCCATCATTGAAGGA
>CAZKXD010000092.1:0-2311 GCA_964556765.1 uncultured Candidatus Saccharibacteria bacterium
CCGCCTATGGAAATCGCTTCACCATGCAATAATTCATACGAGGAAAGATGTTCAATCGCGTGCCCGACACTGTGCCCATATTGCGGAAGCATTTCGTTGAAATCATCATTCACATCCCCGTTCAAAAGCGGAACCTTGAGCTCTATGGTCTTTCTGATAATGCTTTCCAAAAAATCAATATCGCGAACGCGGCTCGCCTCATTCAAAAGAGTGTTAAAAAACTTTTTATCTTGGGTAATCGCATGTTTGATTGATTCGGCAATGCCATTTCTGATGTGCCGTTCTTCAAGTGTTGCAAGCACATTCGGGTCTATGACAACATGCGAGGCGGGATAATAACTGCCGATAAGGTTTTTACCTGAAGTTGAGTTTATCGCCTGTTTGAAATCAATCGCCGCGTCAACCTGCGCCATCATTGATGTCGGAATATGAATCAGATGTATGCCGCGATAGAGCGTGGAGGCAAGCACGCCGGCAAGATTGTTAATCACACCGCCCCCCAGAGAAATAATGGTAGACCCTTTATCCAGCCCGTATGAAAAAATTTCATCAGCAAGGCGCGCGTACTCGGAGATATTTTTAGATGCTTCGCCGGTCTGAACAACAAGTTTTTTTATCTGATAGCCCGCTTCCTTAAACCCATTCAACACAATATCTCCGTACAGAGGGTCAAGCACCGAATCCGTAAGAATGAAATGCGCCGACGCCGCGCGCGACTCGGGAATAAGCCGTATGGAAGAGATGTGGTTAAGAATACCCCGTTCCAAAATAATTTCCGTGCTCATTTTTTTGGGCCGTTCAAAGCGAGCAAGCGACTCAATCGGCGACATACTTTCGCGTTCTTTCGTAGCGGGAATAATGCGATTCTGCGCCCGTATAAACATATTCGCGCGCACCTGTGTCGCGGGAGTATTCACATCAAACCACTCGCCCTCATCAAGCGCCGCCCACCCGAGTTTTTTTTCTTTCGCAAGATACGATAAAAACTCGCCAAGATTTTTCGCTCCCGACTCCGTGAGCGCCGTATATATATATTCACGCGCTTCATCCGGAAAATAATATACGCCAACCTCAAGACCGTCATATTCCGCCAAATCCCGCCCGACACGCGTTACGCATACGTCATCCGTGCACACTTGCGATAATGCTCCCGCGCGTTCAAATTTTTCTTTATCCGTACCAACAAGCGTATACAACAGCGCCCCGCCACTCGCTTCAATTTTTTTCATTGCGAGAAATGGATTTTGTTCAATGATGATATCCGCCATTGATACAAAAAACGGTTCGTCAAGCGTGTCGCGAAGGGCAAACAATGATTTTAAAAGCGCGCCCTCTCCCGAATCGGGCTGGTGTATGTATGTGATATTCGCCGTAATGCGGGAATCACCGATGAGTTCTTTTTGTATTTCTTCTCCGCGGTGCCCGACAACAATATAAATGTCCGCAACCCCCGCGTCTTGCATTTGTTCAATCACGCGCAAAATCATAGGCTTTCCGCCCACTTTTACCAATGGTTTTGGATTATCGTGTCTGTCCAGCCGCTTCCCCTTTCCCGCGGCAAGAATGACTGCTTTTGTCGCATTAGCGAGCATATATGTATTGTATCCTTACTGTCACAGTAATTAAAACGGCTTTTTTATGACTTTTGTTTCATTGGAACAACAACTTCTTAAATCGTAAATTTGACAAAAAATAGAATTAGTGCTAAATTATTTTTAGAATCCTGAAGGTGGAGGTGTCACAATGTTGAGAGTTCCGGTGAGCGGTCCTGTTAATATTATATACAACGGATGGCAAAATGGTGGATGTTGGGAATTAAAGAATCCTTTCTGCGCATTTTCCGCCGACGCAATTCTATACAAAGTTACACCATCAGGCGAGATCAACATATTAACCGCCGTTCGTTCTCCGAAATCACAAGATTGCCCCGGAATGACGCTTCTCTCGCTGGGTGGATTCGTTGACCCGCGAGCAGATGTCTTTGTCCGAGATGGTGTTATGCGAGAAGTTTTAGAAGAATCTTTGGGACTTACATTTGAATTTGAAAATTATTTGGGGAACCGACCAATACCAATTTTCGTTGGAGGTCCCGCAAAATTTATCTGGATGTGGAACGCGGAAACACAGCAAGCGGAAAATACCGGCGTGCAGTGCCAGTTCACGCCCGTAGTAACAAATTATTATGTTGCCCGCGTGACGGGAGGGGTAGCGCGCGACAATGATGAGGTCGGGGGCTTCCAATGGGTTTCATTAAAAACCCTTACGGGAACAACTCGCCCATACGCGTTTGATGCCGCGTGCGCACTTGAAG
>CAZKXD010000093.1:0-2286 GCA_964556765.1 uncultured Candidatus Saccharibacteria bacterium
GTAAAAAATTCCCGCAAGCGCCATATATATTTTTTGCCTCGTTTCGCTCGTAAGCGCACGATACATAAAATAAAACGAAAGGATAAAAATAGGGCCCCCGGGAATAAACGCTTCTCGGCGAAGATACATCGGGTCCGGAACAACTTCATTGCTTAAAAACGGCAAGAAATTAAACAGAATTGTTTTTAATTCTCCGAGAGAAGACGGCGGAATAGAGAGAGAAAGCTGCGGAAAAAGCACAATGATAAATGCGGAGAAAAGCGAAAAAAAACGATGTTTCGTAAACGCATTAATGACCAGAAAAAACGAAACAAATATCAGAATCGGAAAAATAAAGTCACTCAATATAATGCCGCCACCTATGGAGCCGGCAAGCCAAAAAAAAGGAGCAAGCGCCGTCACCGAAAGGATTGGCCAGAATATCGGACCGTCTTTATATTCATAGGTATCGGTTTCTCGGGGGAAAATTGTCCCGTCAAGAAGGTCGCGATATCTCGGACCGTGCACCGTCATTGTGTCATTGTCCCCCTCTTGCGTCAGCGGAGCATACGATTTTCCCTCTTCCCCTAATGCCTGATAACGCGCAAAGTGAGGCAATGCGGAGTATGCAAGCCCGATTATCACAATAGCGAGAACAAACAGCGTGTTATAGAGAGTAATTTTCTGCATAAGTAATAAATGCAAAAGGTAAAACGAAAAACGCAAAACAACAACTCAAAACATAAAATATTTTGAACTTTGCATTGTTATTTTTCGCTTTACGCTTTTCGCTTTACGTTTACACATAATCTTAAATCTTTGAAATCACCTCGCGCAATTCCCGCGCGGATTTTCCCCATGAGAATTTTTCCGCCCGCGCAAATCCTTTTTGTATCAATGCGCCCCGCAAGCCATTCTCGGTTACCATCCGCTTCATAGCGTCTGCAATTTCATCAACGCGCGACGGATTTACGAGAAGCGCGGCGTCCCCCGTCGTTTCTTCCATTGACTCAAACGGCCCCTGACCCGAGGTAATGGTCGGCACGCCACAATGCATCGCCTCAAGCACCGGCAAGCAAAAACCGCCTTCAAAAATACTTGGAAAAACAAAAGCGTACGCGTGTTTATAGAGATATGACAATTGCCCGTCGGTTATAAATCCGGTAAATAATATGGCTTCTTCCGCGCCGTGCTCGCGTATATAATTTTGCATTTTTTCAAAATACGGACCGCCGCCCTTTCCCGCCATAACTAATTTAAAATCCGGATGGTGTTTATGAAACTGAATAAACGATTGTATAACGCGAAAAGGATTTTTACGTTCTTTAAGAACGCCAACAAAGAGAAAAAATTTCTCCGGCACGGTGATGTGCTCTTCTTTCAGCTCACAAATTTTATTGAAGCCGGGGTATATAACAGTAATTTTTTTTCCGGATATTCCATAGAGCTTCAGAATTTCATTCTGTGTCGCGCGCGACATAGACACAATATGGTCTGCTTTTTTAAGCGAGTATCCATGATACCACGCAAGTATTTTTCTATGTATAAGATCGCGGAAATTTTCCGTCGGTAAATACCGATACGCAAAATCAAGCGCGATAACTATTGATTTTGCTTTCGGCAACAAAAGGGGGAGGATGGGGGTGTTGAATATATACATATCGGCGCGTGTCACTCTGCGAAATCCGGACCCAAGCCATATGGGAGAATCACCAAGCACTTCCATTTTCCAGTTTTCGCCAAGGATAGCGGGGTGTTTTCTCGGTTTTTTCTTTACAAATAGTATATAGTCGTTTTTTGTATCCTGCTCAATGAGATGTTTGGAAAGTTCAAAAATAAACCTGCCAAGTCCGGCCGGTTTATCTTCGTCGTAAGGATGCAAGAGAATTCCGATACGCATAAACAGCTTCGCTAGCTTATAGCTTCATTAGCTTCTCTAGGATTTAATTTTCTAATCATAACATTCAATATCTTCATAACTTCTACAAGCAAAGAATCAACAGTATCATATTTCAGATTTTTAGTATGGGGTAGTTGTTTCGCAACCATAATCTGTGTTTCAAGTTCAGCGCCAGAACCAAACGCGATTCGTAAAAAATTAGAGAAATCTTTCTTTGTCCCACGCATACGCCCCTCTGCTATATTAGATGCGACAGAAATTGCCGCTCTCCTCATTTGTGACGTCAGTCCATATATTTCTTCTTTGGGAAAGTTTTCAGTTAGTGTATACACGCTCACTATCAATTTAATTGACTTTTGCCAAACAATTAAGTCTTTGTAACCGTGGATGACTTTTTTGTCCATTTT
>CAZKXD010000094.1:0-2132 GCA_964556765.1 uncultured Candidatus Saccharibacteria bacterium
CTCCGGGCGTATCCACTTTAATTTTAATTTAATCTTCAAAAAAACATTCCAACATTCTGCAGAATGTTGGAATGTTTTCTATTCAAAATGAACGGGATTGTTTTTTTCCATATGTTCCCGTACGCATGGATACTTTTCACACAGGGGGTCTTTCGCGAGAATGTCGCGCGCTTCGGTTCGAGCCGCTTCCACCATTTTGATGTTTCGTATTGCTTCCATCCCGATGTCGGATATGCCCCATTGTTTTTTGCCGGACAGTTCGCCGGAACCGCGCATATTCAAATCAAGCTCGGCAAGCTCAAGCCCGTTTTTTGCTTTTTTTAAATATCCAAGCCGTTCTTTTGATTTTTTCGTTTTTGAATCGCTGAATATGTAGCAGTACGCTTGGTCGTTGCTTCGGAGCACTCGTCCGCGAAGCTGATGCAGTTGCGCGAGCCCGAAGCGTTCCGCGCCCTCAATAATAATCATGGTTGCGTTGGGCACATTCACGCCCACTTCTACAACCGATGTCGCGGCGAGTATATTGATTTTTCCGTCGGAAAAATTTTTCATAATACGCTCCTTTTCTTTCGGTTTTATTTTGCTATGGAGAATCTCAATCACGCAGTTTGGAAATACTTCTTTTTTAAGTCGCTCCGCCTCCGCTTTTACCGATTTTACATTGAGTGCGAGCGCTTTTGTGGGGTCCGGTTCATCAATGCGCGGACATATGACATACAATTGTTTTCCGCGCGCAAGTTGCGTTCTGATTTCGTCGTATGCGCCACTTCTTTCCTGCGGGGAAATAATTTTGGTAATAATTGATTTTCTTCCCGCAGGCATTTCATCAAGAAGCGTTAGGTCAAGGTCGCCAAAAACAGTCAGCGCAAGCGTGCGGGGAATGGGGGTTGCAGTCATAGATAAAAGATGCGGCGCGCATTCGTTCTTTCGCGCGAGCCGTTGCCGCTGTCCCGTGCCAAACCTGTGCTGTTCGTCAATGATGACGTACGCGAGGTGTTTGAAATTGACTGTTTTTTGAATAAGCGCGTGCGTTCCGATTAAAATCGGAATTTCTCCGTTTGATACCCACTTCAGAAGTTGCGTCCGCGATATTTCGGTTGCGCCACTTGGGTCTACTTTTGAGGGGAATTTTTTGCAGCCGCTTCCGGTAATAAGTCCGATTTGTATGGGCAGATGAGAAAAATATTTCGTAAAAGACTCAAAGTGTTGTTGCGCCAATATCTCGGTTGGCGCCATATACGCCACTTGGAGGTTGCCGAACGTTTGTTTGTTTGGCCGCGAAGTAACAACAGAGTACGCGGTTGTTGCGGCAACCGCGGTTTTTCCGCTTCCGACGTCGCCCTCAAGAAGTCGAGACATCGGCTCTCCCTTTTTGAAATCGGACAAAATTGTGCCGATTGCCGTTTTTTGAGACTGCGTAAACGAAAAGGGGAATCGTTTTACGAATATATCCAGATTTGTTTCATCGTATGCGATTTCATACGAATGATGCTGTTTATATTCGCGGCGCATATTTTGACGCGCGAGTTGTATAAAAAATACTTCCTCAAACGCAAAGCGTTTTCGCGCGGACGCGTGGTGGGATTCTTGATGCGGATTGTGAATCCACACGAGCGCCGTTTTTTGCGTCGGCAAATGATATGTATTAAGAATATAGTCGGGTAATGGGTCGGAGATTTTTTCATGCAGTTTTTGCGCGAGCAGTTTTTTAATCGCGTGGTAAAACCATTTGGAAGTAATGCCGCGGCTTTCGGAGTATGTCGGATATATTGTGGTTGCCCCGTTCTCCAGAGCGGTTTCTTTCGCGTCGCGCGCGCGCTCCGCGTATTCAAATTCCGGATTTGCAATATATATTTTTCCGTTTCGGTCTCCGATTTTTCCCGAAAATCTTAAATATGCGCCCTCCTTCAGTTTTTCCGCGATGTATGGCTGATGAAACCATATCGCCTTGATGGAACCGGTGTGGTCTTTTACCGTTGCTTCCGTCATCACCATTTTTTTTCTGAACGCGCGTGTTTTTTTAATATGTTCCACAATACCGCGAAAGGTCGCGGCGTCTCCCGCGGAAAGAAGCGCGATTGGTCGGTCGGATGCCGCCGACTCATATCGGATGGGAAAATGGAACAGGAGAT
>CAZKXD010000095.1:0-2082 GCA_964556765.1 uncultured Candidatus Saccharibacteria bacterium
AGCTCTTCGGGGCGATTTGTCGGTTCGTATGCTGGTTTGTGCAAGTTTTGGCGGTTATATTTTTTTAATTCTGCCTCTTTTTCCGGGAGCGGGAAGAATTCCTGTGCCGTTGTTGCGTTGTAACCGAGCGGACTTAGCTCTATCGGGAAAAAATCTCCATATTTATTGATATTTCCCCGCGCGTCTTCGTAGGGATTCCCATTCATTTGTTCTACGATTTTAGCGCGAAGTTTTTCATATTCGTTTTTCGTGTATTGTTTGTTAAGAATGCAGTATTTTTTCTTTTTTGTTCCTACACATCCAAAGACGTTTTCACATCCTATCGCGTACATGCTGTATTCCGCGTATGAAGTTCCCGTGCACGACCACCAGCTTGCGAGTATGTTGTGGCACTGGTCGCCGTTTTGAACCGCGTTGTACATACATTCCGAGGTTTCACCAAAATTTGTGCAGTCGTAGCAATCTTTGGCATTCGTCATAAATGAGCACCATTTGCAATCTTCAAGTCCGTAGGCTATATACGTTTGGTGCGCATTTTTCGAATGGGCTATATAATCTCCTGAAAAGTTTTCGCTGCGTCGACCATGATAATAGCGGTGCGGGTGCCGCATCCAGAGCTCTTCAGCCTTTTTCTTTGTCTCTTTTATTTTCGCGCGCGTATTCGGGTAGTTATCTTTCAAAAATATTTCAAATTCTTTTTTTGAGTGAGGTTTGTTGAAGATGTGGTACGATTTGTTCCGCAAGTTCACGCATCCAAAACAGCTATTGCACCCAACGCAGTTTTTTGAAAAATATACTTCATTGCAATGATTGCAATCGACGGAAAAGAAAGTGTGATAGCACCCTTGGCAGTTTATGCACTCGTAGCATCCTTCAAGTTGATTGCCTATCAGAATGTCATACGCGTCTTTTGAACTAATGAGCAAACTTCCGTATGCACAATCCTCGTTTTTGTCGCTGTATGTAGTGAGATAGCAATTTTTTAACCACCCCGCCATGGTTACATATTCGGAATTTACCACAGCTGTGTACATAATATGTAGGTTCATTTGCGGGACACGTTCAAAAAGTTCTCTCGCCTGCAACATGAAAGGTTTTTGTGGATCAAAATCTATTCCATAATCAAGAGCGTCCCATTTGTCGCTCCACCAACACGAAGGGCAATATACAATCAAATTGCTTTCCGGAGCGTAAATTGAAATGATTGATTTTTTGCAAAGGGCACAGGTTTGTTTATGAAATGTCCGTTCGTTTCTCCATGCAAGACGGCGGATGAGGCGGCATTGTGGACAGAAGGTCGGCGTGGGTACCCGCATTTTTTCGTAAAACACAAAATCGTCCGGTTCGATCGTGAAGTTCTGTTTACAATTTTGGCATATTTTGGTTTCGGTTTGGGGCATGGTTTTGTTTTAGGATATAACGTATATGTTATACCCTCTGCTTCTCTAGTTTGTTTTAACAAGGTGAAGTTCAAGAGTTTCGCGGGCAAGCGGGTTTTCGCGCTCGAAGCGGTATACCGGCTCTCCGGACTCCTGCCATACGAATCCGAAGGGAGCGCGGAGATCAATGCTTACCGGGCCATCTACGCCCGACTGGCGCTCGAATATAAGGGTGTATGGCTTTTGTTTTTGAAGGTCTTTGTTCCCCTCCCCTCCAATCTGATACTTCAACTTCAAGGTGCGAGCCTCTCCCGCGGGCACGTTAAACCATGTCCCCATAACCTTCTTCCCAAAGGCGTCCATGGTCCAGATAGATTTATCGGTTATGTAAACCGCCGTGTCTTCGATTGCCTTTAGTTCCGGAATCTCCTCATATACTTTTTTATCATATTTTCCCTCATACTTTATTCCCTTGGTATTTCCTTCCACTTCCACAATGCTCGAATCCGGATTTGCGAATATCTGAATGAAATTTTTATTCTCCGCGCGATACCACGGGTCTTTTTCCTCTTTCCCCGCGTGAGCGCGCGCGACCCCGAGTGTCACAAAAGAACTCCCGTCATTTGATACGTCAATCTTTCCCGCTATCTTTTCTTCCATAAAGGCGTCGCTTTTCTCCCCCGCTATATTCGCGTTTACCACA
>CAZKXD010000096.1:0-2064 GCA_964556765.1 uncultured Candidatus Saccharibacteria bacterium
TTCGAACCTGGGACCATCTCCTTAAAAGGGCGCTGCTCTACCAACTGAGCTATGGGCGGACAAATTGCTGAATTATTTGTTGTTTTTGATGCTTTTTAATACGTAGATGAACGGCATGATTATCTTAATTATTACATAGCCATCTCCTTTCCGCCGAAGGCGGATCAGCCTCCGGCTGAAAAAGGGAGCTGCCCTGCCTGCCGGCAGGCAGGTCTACCAACTGAGCTATGGGCGGATGATTATGTTACTGATACCTGCCAAGACAGCTATGGGCGGACAAAGCGCTGAATCATTTATTTTTTTAATATTTCATCAAGGTATTTTCTACCGGCGCCGGACTTTAGAAATTTCTCTCTTTTCATTGCCGTGGTTTTATCCGGATGTTTTTCTTTATAAATCAAAATAATATGATTGTATTATTGATACTCGCCAAAACAGCTATGGGCGGATAAAAAATGACGCAAAAGCGCCATAATTTATTATACCACAATACGTCGCAATTTCAAATTATTTTATAAAGGCAGATCAAATGCCAAAAATCCGGCGCCGGAAAAAAGAAGCGAAAGAGCCATTCCGAATAAAAGAACGAATGTCGCACGATTTTCCGTGTGTCGCCCAAAATACGCGGAGAGCGCCATAAGCGCGATAGCGCCGATTTGTGTTAAAAATCCGAAAAGAGTCAGCAATCCGGCGACAATTCCCAAAAACGCAATCGTTCGCGTCGCCCATGAGGGTCGTTGCAAGGGCGCGGTTGCTCCATCATTAAAAGACCTGCGCACGGCGCTCCATCCCCACAAAATAAAATATATGCCCAAAAATACCCGTATAATAAATGGCGCTAAGAGTGAAAACGTAAGCAAGTCGGGAAATGGAGTAACCATATTGACAGTATATCATACTTCCGCGCGCGTGATATAGTGTGTGGGTATGAAACATCCGCACGAAACAATTCTTGTGTTGCACAATATCAGAAGCATGTATAATGTCGGTTCAATTTTTAGAACCGCCGACGCGGCGGGAGTTTCAAAAATATATCTTACCGGTTATACTCCCGCGCCGCGCGACCGATTCGGACGCGCGCGAAAAGAAATTCAAAAAACCGCGCTTGGCGCGGAAACAGCAGTCGCGTGGGAGCGCGTTCCCCGCATACAAAGCGTTTTTGCAACATTGAAAGCGAAAAAATTTTTTATTGTCGGCATTGAGCAATCTCCCCGCGCGATTGATTATGGGAGCGTAAAAACAAAAACGCGCGCCGCGTTTATTTTTGGAAACGAAGTGCGCGGGCTTTCTCCGCATATCTTAAAACAATGCGATATTGTCGCGGAAATTGAGATGAGGGGGAAAAAAGAATCTTTAAATGTGTCTGTCGCGGCCGGCATCATTCTTTTTGGAGTGCTTCGGTAGGTGTGCGGGCGCACGGACGCATTGAACGCATGCGGAGAAAGCCCGCATGAGTCGCCTAGTATGAGAGAGAGTCAATTACTTTGCCCTCTGCGTCAAGCAGTTTGATGGTCTCGCGAGTTTGTCGCCACAGCTCATTTGTTTTCTTTAAAAATATTCTCCACTCCGGTTTATAAAAATCGGAAGTTCCTTTGTATGTTTCCACGCATCCGTTGTAGTGCATATGTTTGTTTATATATTCGTTGCACGCCGCGCTTAGCGATACGGGGATTGCGAGCACGTGGGCGAAACACTGTGGCAAACGTTCTATGTAATTGATACACGCGTCATTTAATCCGTCCGCGCCGATTACGGGAAGATTTTTTGTTTCCGGACGGGGACATTCTTGCGGAAGCGAAGGCGTGAAATCTTGAAATTGTTCAAAATATCCCGTACAGGAATTAAGGCGGAATGAAACTCCGTTCGGGGACTGTCCGGTAATAATGGTCGCGCGCTCGCCGGGATTCAGAAAAATCTGGTCTTCTTTGTTTACGACGCCGGAGGCGGGGAGATATACCCCTTTGCCGATCATTGCTTCTTCTCCGGTAACCGCTCTTCTCAATTTCCAGCCGGTTATGTTTATCGGCTGGGTATTTGAAAACGAGGAGTGAATTTCTATGTATT
>CAZKXD010000097.1:0-285 GCA_964556765.1 uncultured Candidatus Saccharibacteria bacterium
CCCTTTCTTCACCACGCCCCATTAATTTTTTATCTATGAATTACTGTTCTTATTTTAAAGGAAAAAAAATTACACTCTTGGGACTTGGAGTCTTGGGGCGTGGTGTGGGGGATGCGGAATTTTTAGCGCGCTGTGGCGCGAAACTTATTGTGACTGACCTAAAAAACAAGAACGAACTTTCACAATCCGTTGCGCGGCTCAAAAAATATAAGAACATCAGGTTTGTTTTAGGGAAGCACAGATTGGAAGATTTCAGAAATCGCGACATGATTATTAAAGCGGCGG
>CAZKXD010000097.1:295-1803 GCA_964556765.1 uncultured Candidatus Saccharibacteria bacterium
CCCCATACATCGCCGAGGCGAAAAAAAATAACATTCCCGTTGAAATGAGTACGGCGCTTTTTGTGGCGCTTTCGGGTGTATATAGCATCGGCGTAACGGGTACGCGGGGAAAGACAACCGTCGCGCATTTGCTGTATCACATACTTAAAAATGCGGGGAAAACCGTTTTCCTTGGCGGAAATGTGCGCGGTGTTTCAACGCTTTCTTTGTTGGAAAAAGTGAAAAAAGATGATTACGCAGTCTTGGAGCTTGATTCGTGGCAATTGCAGGGATTTGGAGAACGGAACATAAGCCCGCGTATGGCGGTTTTCACGAATTTTATGCCGGACCATATGAATTATTACGGGGGCAATATGGATAGATATTGGCGCGATAAAGAACATATTTTTATACATCAAACTGAAAAAGATTATATAATCACAACTTCTAAAATCATCCGATATATCAACCGATTTTCAAATAGAAAAAAAATCAAAAACAAAGTTGTCATTTCTAAAAAATTCCCGCGCGGTTGGAAATCAAATATATTGGGAAAACACAATAAACAAAATTGCGCGATTGCAATCGCCGCCGCGCGAACCCTTTTAATTTCTGATAGTAGTATACGAAAAACAATTAAAGAGTTCCCCGGTGTGCCCGGTCGGCTTGAATTCTTGCGAGAAATAAAGGGAATAAAAATATATAATGACACGACGGCAACTACGCCGGACGCCACGATTGCCGCGCTTACGGCGCTGCAAGAAACAAGAAGCAAGAAACAAAAAGCGCGTATAATTCTCATTATGGGCGGAGCGGATAAGAGGCTTGATATGTCAAAACTGGTAAAAGAGATTCCGAAGTATTGCAAAACGGTCATACTGCTTCCGGGGACAGGAACAGATAAATTGCAAATTGCAAATTTTAAATTGCAAATTACAAATGTGAAAAATTTAAAAGAGGCGGTTGATGAGGCGATGGGTGAAGCGAGGAGGGGAGATATTGTATTGTTTTCCCCCGCCTTCGCTTCGTTCGGCCTGTTCAAAAATGAGTTTGACCGAGGACAACAATTCAATGACATTATTAAGAATCTTTAACAGAGCTACGGCGGGCAGGCCCGCCTCACCTCGTTTGGATTATTCAAAAATGAGTTTGATAGAGGAGAGCAGTTTATGAAATTAGTGCGCACCAGACAATGAAAAAAATAGATTTCAAAAAAATAAAAAATATCTACTGCATTGGCATTGGCGGCATCGGGGTTTCCGCGCTCGCGCAACTATTTCATTTGCGCGGTAAAGAAGTGTCCGGTTCCGACAGGGAAGGCACTCGTATCACCGATATGCTTACAGAAAAAGGGATTACCGTATTGATTGGTCAGAATGCGAAACATATCACAAAAGATATTGATGTAATTATGTATACGCCTGCCGTTGGAGTCGGAAATTCGGAATTTGACAAGGCGCGAAAGCTTAAGATTCCCATGTTTTCATATCCGGAAATGCTCGGCATAATTTCGCAGGGAATGTTTACCG
>CAZKXD010000097.1:1813-2038 GCA_964556765.1 uncultured Candidatus Saccharibacteria bacterium
GGTGTCGGGGTGTCACGGAAAAACGACCATGACCGCAATGGTCGGGAAAATACTCTCCGATGCGGGAAAATCTCCCACAATCATTGTCGGTAGTATGCTTGCGGATGAGAAGACTAATTTTGTAAACGGAACAAGCGATTTGTTTGTTGTGGAGGCATGTGAGTATAAACGTTCATTCTTGAATCTGCATCCGAACATATTGGTTATTACGAATATTGATAATGA
>CAZKXD010000098.1:0-1963 GCA_964556765.1 uncultured Candidatus Saccharibacteria bacterium
CGCGACGGGAATCGTAACGGTTACCCTGCTTGACCAGGCGCCGCCCGCGGTGACTCAGACCATTAATCGTGTTGTGGAGCGCACTGTTGAGGTGGTAACGCCACCCGCGAAAACAACCCAACCGGCAATGGTAACGCAAACGGTAGTGGTGAAAGAAGAAGAATTTATTACCAAAGCGGCGGAAAAAAATGCGCCCAATGTTATTGAAATTGGCCGTTTAAAAAAGCGCACTCGTATCGGGGGAATCGGAAAGCCGCTTGTTGAAGAATTTGAACTGGAGCTTCTCGGAACCGCGTTTGCGCTTAATTCCTCATTTGCGGTTTCTCAAAACAAGGCGCTTGGTGACACGGAAGGTCTCGTGCTCAAAACTGCGGGGAATCATTTATATAAAACAGACATTGCGATGCAGGATGCGGTAAGCGGGCTTATGCTTTTTAAGATCGGGGAACAGATGCAATCCGTTGCGGGTCTTACCATAAATTCAGAAAAAGCGTATACATTTATTTCGGTCGCTTTTGCCGGAACAGACGCGATACAAATTGGGCAGACCGCTATCGCGCTCGGAGCGCACGAAGGCGTTCTCTTGTCTCTGGGGGTTGTTTCTCAGATAAAAACGAAAGGAGGCATTACGACAGACGATGGAACGCAAATTCCGAAAGAAATTGTTTCTATTCACACGACAATAGATGCAAATAGCCGATACGCGGGCGGTCCGCTTATAAACATAAACGGAGAGATGACCGGCGTGAATGTGATAACGGAAAATAATGAACAGCTCACCATCCCCGTGTATGCGGTTACGGCGCTCTTAAAGCAGACCGAAACAAAGAAGAGTGAATAGAGCGGTGGATTGTACGCGGAAGCACTTGACTTTTTGTGTTTTATGGGGTACAATTCACACCATACCGATTTGGTGCGATGAGCATAAACGAATTATTCATTTTTACTTTTTAACGTTATATTTTTAACTTATTATTATGCCCCCATTTGGAAATTTTACCACGAAAGCAAAAGAAGCGATCAGGCGCGCGCACGAGCTCGCCATTGAGCGCGGTCAAAATCATGTTAACCCGATTCACTTGCTTGCGGCGCTTCTTTTACAGGAAGAGTCTATGGTACTTTCTATTTTGGATAAGCTTGAAGTAGATACGGCCCTGCTCACGGATTCCCTTTTGGAGCTCATTGAATCACCGGAAACGGCACAGGTTATCGCGCCGTCGTATCAAATATATTTAACACCTGAATTTGCCCGCGTGCTTGAAGGAAGCGAGAAAATCGCGCAACAGCTGAATGAGGATTTAATTTCCACAGAGCATTTGTTTGCCGCGTTATTTGATATTTCGGGACCGGCGCGAGAAGTGCTTTCTCGTTTTAGAATCAATAAAGAGCAGGTGCTCAAGGTTCTTGATGAATTGAAAAACAGTTCCATCACCGATACGGGAACCCAGAAAAAATTTCGTTCCGTAGAAAAATATACAAGAAATCTTACCAAACTTGCGCTTCAGGACAAGCTTGATCCTCTCATTGGGCGCGACGCGGAAATTTCAAGAATCATACAAATTCTTTCTCGGCGGACAAAAAATAATCCGATTTTAATCGGAGAAGCGGGAACGGGAAAAACCGCTATCGCCGAGGGTCTTGCGGTGCGCATGGCAAAAGGGGATGTGCCGGAGTCTTTGCGCGGCAAGGAGTTAGTTTCTCTTGACTTGGGAATGCTTATTGCGGGCACGAAATATCGCGGCGAATTTGAAGACCGTCTTAAGAATATCATGAAAGAAATTGAACGGGCGCAAGGAAAAATTATTTTATTTGTTGACGAGATTCACACGATTGTGGGAGCCGGTGCGGCGGAGGGGTCAATGGATGCGTCAAACATGTTGAAACCCGCGCTTGCCCGCGGCGAGCTCCGCGCGATTGGCGCTACAACCCTTAAAGAATATCAAAAATATATTGAAAAAGATCC
>CAZKXD010000099.1:0-1311 GCA_964556765.1 uncultured Candidatus Saccharibacteria bacterium
GTAAAAAACTGCGCGACAATCGGGTGTTCCGATTCCGAAAACAACAAATCGTTCATTAATTTTTCTCGCCCCTGCGCATCGGCAAGAAAAAGCCCGTCAGCAGAAACAAACTCCGTCCACATAACATCGGGTTTTCCATATTTTGCGATAACGCGCCGAAATGCCGCATCGGTAACATCCGCCATCGGCGCAAGCGCGATAATAGGTTTTTTTAACTCAGTCCAAAAATTCATGCCGCGTATTCCACACCCCGCACGTTATTTCACGCGCTATCGGAATCGATAGTATACTTTGTTTTCAAACCGCAAATCAATATATTCAAGAAAAAATCCCGCTTTTCGTTTTTGCGTAAATTGTTCCGTGCCAAACGTGGCGGTAAGATTGTGAACCAGTATATCAAAATCTTGCCGCGGATGAAAGAAAATTTTTGTTCCTTCCGCCAATACAAACGCGTAGTCGTCCGCTTCCGTCATCTCAAAAGAACGCACGAAAAGATCCGCCTCCCGCAATGCATTACGAAAAGAAATAAGAGGTTTGAATTCGGCTTCGGGGAAAATATATGTTCCTATGGGGCTTGCCCCGCTTTCCCCAAACGATTTGTGAAATTCAAAATATACATCTCCTGAAAAATACGGGGCGGGAGCAAACGCGTATCCGTTAATATCCAAAAAATAGCACGCATCTGTTTCTTCCGCGCGCTCATCGCACCACACATACAGCGGTTTACGTTCGCTTATGCGCACCACGATTGACTGCAATCCATCGCGCGATATTTCAACATTTTTTATTTTTTTAAACGCGGCGCGCATATCCTCCTCAATAACGCGCGGTTGAAATAAAAATACGTTGGCGCGTGAAAAAATCCGCACATACGACCCGTCTATCTGCTGTTCAATATAGTTCCGCACGTCTTCTTCAGACACGGTTGTGTTGCCGGAAACCGCAATTTCTTTTATGCGTATGTTTTGCCACTGCGAAACAAGCCCTAGCATAACAAACAGGGCAAAAGAAAAAACGATAGCCGTACCGACTCGAAATACAAGCTGTTTTCTCCTTTTTTGAACGCTTCGCGGAGTGGTAAATACTCTTTTTCTAGCGAGAAACATGCCGCTTCAACACGTCCGTACCCATATATTCGGCAAGCGCATGGGGAATTTTAATGGAGCCATCCTCCTGTTGATTGTTTTCAATAATAGAAACAAGTATGAGCGGAGTGGCAAGCGCCGTATTATTGAGAGCGTGCGCAAAGCGAAGCACTCCTTTTTCGTCGCGATATCGGATATTCAAGCGACGAGTTTGAAAATCATGAAA
>CAZKXD010000099.1:1321-1714 GCA_964556765.1 uncultured Candidatus Saccharibacteria bacterium
ATACGAAGACGAGTGCGTTTCGCGATATGTGTGTTCAGATGGCACCCACGTTTCAATGTCATATTTTTTTACCTGCCCCAACCCCAGATCGGCGCCGCAATTAATAACCACGTGATATGGCAATTCAAGCTCTTGTAAAAGCGATTCGGCGTTCGCGGTTAACTCTTCATGATATTTGACCGATTTGTCGTGGCTTGCCTCGCACAAAACAACTTGTTCAAATTTAAAAAATTCATGCACGCGAATGATGCCCTTTGTGTCTTTCCCGTGCGCGCCCGCTTCCCTGCGAAAACATGGGGAAAATCCCAAAAATTTAATCGGGAGGTCTTCTTTTTTTAAAACTTCATCCATATAATATCCCATTGTTGGAGCTTCCGCGGTGCCAACAAGATA
>CAZKXD010000100.1:0-1707 GCA_964556765.1 uncultured Candidatus Saccharibacteria bacterium
CCTGGTGCGTTATGCCGCGCGGGAGAAAATCTTCGGAAATGGAAATCGTATCAAGCTCTCGTTTTAAAAAAATCAGCAATTCTTGCGCGTTTGGGAAACCGGCATCGGTCAAACGGTGTCCGTCCTTTTCCACAAGCATTTTTATTTCTTCATAATCCCAGCGGGGTTTTTCCGCGGATGGATTTAATTCTTTCAGTATACTGTGCATTCGTCCTTTAAGCGCGCCGACTTGCCGCATCACGTCAGGTGTCGCTTCTTCAAGGGGGTCGCCTTCTATATACGCATACGCCACTGCCGGTTTTTCAAAAAATTGAGACAGCGGCTCTCCGTCTTTGTTTTTTATAATGCGTGGGCTGGGAAAATCGTCCCGTTGTAAATGCTCAAGGATATCAATCTCAAAACCGACTTCTTCGGGAGTTCTGAAATTATATATCTTGAAAAGATACGGCCGATCTTCCGATTCAAAATAAAAGTTGGAGTTCATAACCCCCTTTTTAATCTTACTTATGTTTTCCGGAATAAAGCCGTATTGCTTCTCCAAAAAAGTTCTTATTTTTTCGAAATCGTTATTGTCGGACATTTTATGAGAAATTAAAAATTTAAATTCTGTTATTGCTGATTCCAAATTGTATTAAGCAACATACCTCTTCCCGTGATACCGCTCGCCTTCCGAGAGATGAGAAACGCGACAAGGTTTGCGACTTCTTCCGGCTCTGTGAATCGTTTGAGTTCAAGCGGTTCACATATCTCTTTGTAAAGCGCCCGCGCCGTCATACCCCTTTCTTTTGCGATGCGCGCCAAATCCTTCATTCCCATTTCTGTTTTCACCCACCCGGGACACACGGCATTGACCGTAATGCCTTTCTTTCCCAGTTCCTTTGCCCAGCACTTGGTAAGCCCTAAAACGGCAAATTTTGACGCACAGTAGGCACCATAGCCCGCCCTGCCCTCTTTGCCCAACTGTGAAGAAATGTTTACGATACGGCCATTCTTTTCAATATGTTGTATAAGGCCCTTCGTTAAAAAATATAAACCGTGCAAATTTACATTCAATACGGCATCCCAGCTTCCCGTATCTTTTTGCGTAAGATTTTCAACTTGTACCACTCCGGCGTTGTTTATAAGACCATATAATTTTTTCTTCCACGCGCCGATAAAATTTCTCACGACTTGTCTGTCCGCGAGGTCAACCGCACAATAGTCCACGTTCCCCAACCGAGAAAGCTCTCGCGCGGCTTTTTTAAGCATTATCGCATTCGCCCCCAAAATAGAAACGGCGTATCCCTCCGCAAGAAGCGCTCTCGCGATGGCATATCCGATGCCGCGGCTCCCGCCGGTCACCAACACGTGTTTTTTATTATGAACCATTTTATTCTTTTCTGTTTTTATTGTTGGCGATGGCACGCTTCAAAATTTCAAAATCAACGGGAATCCCGTACACTCCTTCGTTGTGCCACATTGTGCCGATATGTTGCGGCAATGCCATATGCGGAAAATCGGTCTGATAATGTTTGTCAAAACGAATCGTCTCGCAAATGTGGTCGGCGGTAATGTCTTCCGGCACGGCATACGGAAGTCCATATTTTTTTGCTATTTCGTAATGCCCCTCAAGCGCGCCGTTACTTGCAATACCGAGCAATTTTGCAACTTCCGCGCTTACACATCCGCCTATGGAAATCGCTTCACCGTGCAATAATTCATACGAGG
>CAZKXD010000101.1:0-1679 GCA_964556765.1 uncultured Candidatus Saccharibacteria bacterium
TTTCAAGCGCGGTATTTTCATTTTCAAATTCTTTCCGCAGATATTCCGGGAGAGAATCCGCTCCGCCATTGTCATCAAAAAAAACCACCGTTTTAATTCCGGCTTTTTTAAGCTGTTCAAGCACGCCGCTTCGTAAAATGTTGCGTACTATAAAACCACGGCTGACGACGATAAAAACCGTTTTTAGTTTCTCATTTTTCATTTTTAATTTTCTACTCCCAATTATATGTCCACTGGTCTTCTTCCGGCCCCGCCTGATTTTGAACCGGACTCGCAAAACGTCCGCGATAATAATCCCGATTCAAAAGCTCTGTGTGCGTCATATCGCGCGTTTCTTCGCCAAGCATAATTTCCCAATTCGGATATTCGTTTTGAATGAGGGCGAGCTGTTCTTCTTGAGCAAGGTCGCGAAAATCGCTTAACTCCCTAAGCATTTCCGGCGTTAACGAAACGGGTCCGTCTTTTGTCTCCGACGCGGGGAAAATGGTAAAATGCCGCTCTATGTAATCAGCCCCGCGCATAATCGCAACTTTTGCCATAATCGTCCTGTCTCGCTCCACCAGTGAGTGATCGGACCATCCGACGTGAGGCGTGTATTTCCGCAACCAATCCATTCGCTTCAGATTTCCCATTTCCACGGTGTTTGGATAACTGGTTACGCAATGAAGAAATACAAAATTTTTTCCCAAATCGTTCATCGCGCGCGCCGTCGCTTCAATCTCGTGGTCGTATGTCGCGCCGGTAGAAATAATAAAATTATCAAAGTAAGCCGCCAATTCTTTAATAAACGGGACGCTCGCGCAATCATAGCTTGCAATTTTTATCCATTTTCCCGTCCACGGAAGTTCCCCGATATCTCTCGCGCGGTGACGCGCAAAAACGGTGGTCATGGGAATTACGCCCAGCTCGTTGCACATATCAATAAAAAACAGGTGGTCATCAAGAGAAAGGTCGAGTTTTGACAGCCGTTCCACCTCCGCCCCATATGGCCGTTTAATGACAATTTGTTTTCCGCTTTCATCAACGGCGCCGTTTTCAAAACGGTTTCGTTTGGTAACATCGGATGAATAAATAGTCTGCATTTTAACAATATCGGCGCCATTTTCCGCCGCCGCGCGAATCATTCGCTCGAGATTATCGCGATTCCCGTTATGATTTTGACATATTTCTGCAATAATTTTTGTCATAGTATGGTAATTGGTTTCTTAGTCCTAATAATGAATTATATGATAGTAACCGTTGTGTTTTTTTGCAAGCTCAAAAAATCAACCTGACAGATTGCCGTCACGACGCAAGAAAATCATCCGCAAATAATTTTGCGCACACTGCATTTCCATCAAGCGTACCAAAACGTTTTCTGATTTCTTCCACAATCTGTTTTGATTTCTCCCGTACCGCTTCCCGTTTGCGTAAAATTTCCGATAACGGCTCGCCGCGATACACAATGCCAATTCCCAATTCTTCCACCGCTTTATTATTAAAATAGATTTCGGGGTCATCTTTTGAATCAAAATCGGGAACAACTATCGGCGTGCCGGAAAACAGAGAAAGCCATACGGAGCCCCACCCCGACCGCGCAAACTGAAACGCAATCTTTTTATTGGGGATAATATGAGGAAGCATCCGAATACTGCCGGAAACCGCATCCGTATCATTTGAATATAGCATAAGTCCCAATT
>CAZKXD010000102.1:0-1319 GCA_964556765.1 uncultured Candidatus Saccharibacteria bacterium
ATCTACGCCCCTTATTTTGAAAAATATAACCCGTCTCTTGTCTTTGGAGCATCTATTCAGTCGGTTCCGGATATTAACATAATGAAAGAAGCGCGGAAACGAAACATTCCCACCGTGGCGATGCCGAAGGGGTGGGATAATATCACCAAGCTGTTATATCGTTTTGTTCCGGATACGCTCATTGTGCATAACGAGCGGATGAAAGAAGACGCGGTTCGCGTGCAGAGAATTCCCGCTTCGCAAATTACGGTTACCGGTTTTCCGCAGTTTGATTGGTATCGGAGGCCTGATATTTTAATGAGCCGCGAGGATTTTTGCCGCCGATACGGAATTAATCCGGACAAAAAAATCATTTTTTTCGGTTCTACGGGAAGATGGGCGCCGGGAGAAGCGGATATCATCCCGCTTCTTATACGATTTATAAATGAACGGGGCAATCTCTCAAGAGAATCACAGCTGATTCTTCGCCCTCATTTTACCGAAGTAAAAAATAATAAATTTGCCATATATAAGGGGATACCAAATGTAACCGTTGATGATAATGTTACCGTTTCCGACTTTTTCGGCGATAATTGGGACCCCGGCACGGAAGAAACAAAGTTGTTCACCAATCTTATATATCATTGCGATGTGCTTGTTACCATCATATCAACGCTTGTTCTTGACGGAGTGTGTTTTAATAAGCCGCTTATTTACGTCGGCTTTAAAGCGCTTATGCATCCGAAGACCGGCAAAGACATTTCTGATTTATTATATAAACAGGACCATCATAAATGGGTTTTTGAAACAAACGCCGTTGATTATGTCAAAACGGAGGATGAGCTTTTAAACAGTATTAACGCGTATTTGATTAATCCGTCCATTAAAAACAAAGAACGCGAGGAACTTATCCGAAGCGTATGTTATACAGTAGACGGAAAATCCAGCGAGCGCATAGCGGAAGTTTTGATAAACATGCTCAAAGACACAAGAAACAATAGTCAAACATAAGTCAAAACTCAAAATGCAAAATTTCAATTCAAAATTCAAAAGCGACATAGATTTTTGATTTTTGCCTTTTGAATTTTAGAAACATTTTTAAATCTTAAATTACCAACCTTACACACAATGATATTTTTTAATAAAATTGCACGCGTTGCCCGTTTATTTCGGCAAGCATTTCACGGATACGGGATACACATACTGGTGCTTGCCGGAATCGGATTTTTGGGAGGCATTTTGGAGGGCATTGGCGTGAACGCGCTTATTCCACTTTTTTCTTTTGTGCTCGGCGATGGAAGCGCGACAGACCCGATTTCAAAAATGATACAGGGCGCGTT
>CAZKXD010000102.1:1329-1604 GCA_964556765.1 uncultured Candidatus Saccharibacteria bacterium
GCCATCGTGCTTTTTATCGGCTTGTATATCTCATTCAAAATAAATTTTGACTATGAAAAAAACACGCGCACCGAACTTTTCAGAAAGCTATTGCGTTCGCGTTGGGCGCATTTGTTGACGCAAAGAATCGGATACTCGGAAAAAGTGCTTTCCGTTGAAATTAAGAGCGTTGCGCGGCTTCTTACCACCATAAGCTCTTCCATTCTTATTTTCTCCAGTTTGATAGTCTTTCTTTTTATCGCGGTTAATATCTCTTTGTCTATTACGTTAGTGAC
>CAZKXD010000103.1:0-1539 GCA_964556765.1 uncultured Candidatus Saccharibacteria bacterium
CACGCGCACTCCGCGCTGGCCGACACAAGAACCAACGGGATCTATGTGTTCGTCGTGACTTACGACGGCGATTTTTGACCGAGAACCCGGCTCCCGCGCGATACTTTTTATTTCCACAACGCCGCTTGCCGCCTCGGGCGCTTCTATTTCAAATAATTTTTGTAAAAATTGAGGGTGTGTGCGCGAAAGGCGAAGCGTGATGTCGCGCGGCGTTTCTTCAACGGAATATAAATACGCGCGCACGCGCTCTCCCTGTCGGAAATATTCTCCCGGAATCTGCTCGGTGCGCGGTACGGCGCCGATTACTCTTCCGAGGTCAATGTATACGGTTCCGCGCTCAACTCGCTGAACGGTGCCGCTTACGATTTCGCCCTTTCTCTTGTCGTATTCGCTTGTAACGGAAACGCGCTCCGCTTCGCGGATTCTCTGTATAATGACCTGTTTCGCCGTTTGCGCCGCAATGCGCCCATAGTCTTCTTTTGCCTCAAGCGGAAAAACAATCTCGTCTCCTGTTTTTGAATCTTTTTTTATCTTTTGCGCGTCCGCGAGAAAAATATGATGCTCCGGATTAAATCGTACGCGGTCATCCGCGTCTTTTATGTCTTCTTCGTCGGCATTCTTTTTCCAAGGAGGGACGGTGTTTGCCATAGAGGTCTGTGCGGATTCGGACTCCGCGCCTTCTTCTTCTACGCGAACCATTGAATCATCAACCACTGTTTTTACCTGAAAAAATTCCGTTTTGCCGGAAGATAAATCAAATTCTGCACGGACAATTTGTCCGCGCTTCCCGTAATCTTTTTTATACGCGGCGGCAAGCGCGTCCTCTATCGCTTCTATAATTTTTTCTTTTGGTATATTGCGCTCCGCCTCCAGCTGTTCAAGCGCGGAATTTAAAACTTTTAAATCTAACATATAAAATTTTTACGGATAGTAATGGATAAAAAATTTGTTTTGCGACACCCCGACCGGCGCCCTGACGCATTTAAAAAGTCCATTTTTGTAAATGGACCGTATCATGCAAGTATATTGTGTATAGTATATACCCTTGCAAGCGTTCTGTCAAACGCATATTTTTCCACATAACGTATATGACATGTGCGTGGTATGATTATGCGTATGGAAGAGCAGTTCTCAAAGATTCAAAACATATTTAATCGTGCCGGCTCGGAATCGGACGAAACGGATAAAAAAAATATACGCGCGCGGATTATAATCGGGGCGGGGATTCTCATTGTATGCATATTGGCGCTCGGTATTTTTATATGGCAGAAGCAATTTTCCGGCGCGCCGGATGTATCAAGCGAAGCGGGAAAACTAAACGTGCTTACGGCGTTGGGAGAAAACTCCACGGTTACCATATCAGCAGAGGAGAAATATAAAATTCTTAAAGAATTATCCGGCTCTTCCCGACGATAGCCGCACAATTTTTTATGCGCCCGTTATCTGACACAAAAATAATTATTATCGGTATTGTGTTCCTTGCTTCTTTGGCGTTTTTTTCTTTCTTGGGAAATAGCGTTGGAGGGTCTGTCGCGCGGG